>JAHFSE010000187.1 GCA_023265895.1 Gammaproteobacteria bacterium | reverse complement strand
GGATTACCCGCTGCATGTACATCACCATCAGCGCGATCTAATCGTTTTGGCATACCCAATAATTGCACGAAATTCGCTGCCTCAAAAATCCTAACTGCCCAGGCTGAACGCGAGGATTTGCACCTCGCTGCAATAACACCGGCAGCCAACCGACCTCTAATTCTGCACCAGTACAAACAACTAAATTCGCGTTTCTTACTTTAGCAATTAAACTGGGCCTTGCTTGAATTTGATGGGGATCTTGCTGTGCAGTGGTAGCAATAGTAATGTTCACATTTTTACCACCTAACTCTGCAGCTAAAGCGCCCCATTCAGGCTCACAAGCAAACACGTTCAATGCAGCATTGGCTGCTTGCCCTAAACATAAAAAACCCAAACATAAAAAAATAGGCAAACAAAAAAATCTTAATAATAAATTCATCATTCAATTCCTTAAAATGAGTGAGCACCATGAGCACCAAGACTCATTTGGTATTGTAAAAAAACTTGATTACTGGCCTCTGAGCTGGATTCATCGCGATTGAGCTGCAAACGTAAACGACTAAATTCACTGTTAGAAAAATCTAACATCGCACTCAATCGATGAGAATTCACACCAGCAGGATCTAACACAGACCCATAAAAAGACGCACTGGGTAAATCTGAATGAACAACATCATAACGAACACCCAAACGCCAACGTGGGATAAATTGATAAACTATTTGCGCATACCAACCACTATGACTGACATCGATATTACCTAAATCTGTGTAATGACCCCGTTCACTACCCCATAAATATTCTGCTTGGAATTTAAAATAACGATCTTTAGGATTTCCATTTGAAGACCATTTCCAAACAAAATCTGCAACATTAATTTGGTTATCACCAGAAAAAATTAACTCACTGGCTTCACGATCTTGTGCATGAGCTTCCAAATGAGACAAGCCTGCTTGCCAAGCATGACTCACACCCACATCACCCCCCATATGACCATAAACAGTATAAGCGCCAGCACCATGATGATCGGCATTAGCTGCGGGAAAAGCATCGCCACGAAATAGCTCACTCCCTAACTCAAGAAAAATATCCGTTGGTGCCAACCAAGTGAATCGCACGCCATCATCAGCAAATTGATTATTCAGTAATGCACGATAAGCCAAGGGTGCATCAGTGAAATCCCAAGTATGCGCATGCTGACTATTAAGGTAACCAATGCCTGATTTCAGACGTCCAAAACGAACGGTCAAACCCGAGGGTAAATCGAGCGTTTGCAAATAGGCTTCTTCTACTGAAGTTTCATTATTGGGCGCAATAGATACGGTGAACTGACCATAAAATTGATCATCTACATTAGACGATAAGGTAATTTCAGATTCAGACAAGGCCAAACCTTCATCCCCTAATTCCGCTTCATCACCTAACACAAAACCTGGAATAGAATAACTAGAAGGATTTTTACTAAAATAACTGGCTTGACCTGATAAAATTAAAGAAAGCGCCGGATTAAAGGCATTGTTAGCAGTTTCTGCGGCAACAGCGGGAAAAGTTGCCGCAAGACTTACGGCAACGACAAAAGACTTTTTCATAAAAGTGCTCCGATAAATAGACATCACACCACCTCGCTAAATTAATAGCGAAATGAACATAGGTATTTTTTGGTTTAAAAAAATGAACTAGGTGACGACGGGCGGAGCACGAATAGAAAAATAAGTAGGGACAGCAATAAAAATGACAACAAGATCAGCAAAATTGAATTGCAAAGGTGACGCATGTAAAAACCGCGCGGGTGCAGCATCCGGCAGCACACAAGAACTGGTGGGTGCATATTGAGTCATTTCGCAATGATCATGGAAGACCATCGCATGCACTGCACTGTGTATCACCCAAAGGCTCTGCGCAAATAATACTAACGCCATCAGTACAGCAATCATAGCTGATGATGAGCAGCGTACATTTATTTTGTGAGAAACTATTGATGAATGCATCAGTGACTCTAAAACCACAATAACAACCTTTATTACAGGAGGGTTGAGTCTATGAAGATCAAATCAGAAAAGCAATTCTATTTATTAAGGTTAATAAGATACAGCGCTTGGCACCTCATAAGGTTTTGTTTAGACTCAACGGCCTAACTCATTCAGAGATTTTTTCCATGCTCTCACAAAATCAGCAAAAGAAAGCTGCAGCAGAAGCAGCATTAAGCTACGTAGAAGATAATACTATTATTGGCATAGGCACCGGCTCAACCACAAATTTTTTTATTGCAGCACTGGCAAAAATTAAACATCGGATCGAGGGTACTGTTGCTAGTTCAGAAGCCAGCGCGCAATTACTGAAAGCCCAGGGCATTCCAGTGTATGATTTAAATGCTGTGGGTGATATTCCCTTATATGTGGACGGCGCAGATGAAGTGGACTCTCATTTGAATCTCATTAAAGGCGGTGGTGGTGCACTGACGCGAGAAAAAATTATCGCTGCCGCAGCGCGGCAATTTATTTGTATTGTGGATCCCAGCAAAATGGTAGAAACCCTTGGCCAATTTCCATTACCGATAGAAGTGATTCCAATGGCACGCAGTTATGTTGGACGCGCCATTTTAAAACTCGGCGGCAATCCGATATACCGATCCGGCTTTACCACCGACAATGGCAATATCATCATCGATGTAGAAGGCCTGCAAATCACTCAACCAAAAACTTTAGAAGACACGCTCAACAACATCACCGGTGTAGTCACCGTTGGTTTATTTGCACGCCGCCCTGCAGACGTTGTGCTGATTGGCGCT
>JAHFSE010000083.1 GCA_023265895.1 Gammaproteobacteria bacterium | reverse complement strand
CTACTTATTACACTTTGCCCACTGCGTGTCGAAATTTTTGGTCAGTTGCTGTTGAACCGGTTGCGCGTTTTTTTACAGGCGCTTGGCGGTTATCCTCACCCACGATTCAGCAAGCTAATAATGCTCTAGCACCGATGGTTTCTGTATTGCAGTCGGTACAAGCGATAGAAAATTCTGCGCCGTGTTTGTCTCATGTGCAGCAAATGACCGATAAAGTGGTTGCTCACTCACAAGTGCTCACGCACTTTGCTGAGGAATTAAAAATTCAATCTCATGAAATAGAGCAACAGCCCATCGCATTGGAAAAAACACTCCATGAATTAACCAGTTTTTGTCAGCATGTCACTGAAGAGCTGGAGCCAGTTGTTGCGGAAGTGCCTGTTGCCTCGCTCGTAGGTAATATTGCGCCCAATCAATTATCGAAGGAAATGATTGATGATTTTGTGGAGGGATTGCTACACAACAGACGATCGACTTCGGGATTTATGGCAGCATTTGTGACCGCTTCTTATCAACGTCCGAATGGTTATGAGCTATGTTTAGCCGTGGTTGGGAGTGCTGGAGATTTTATTGGTAGAGCCGGTGTTGAGGTTTTACGTAACTTAAGTTTAATTGGTTTTAAGCAGGTGCCGGAAGTGGTGGTGGCGCATGCTATTGCTGCGGTGGTGAATTGTTGTTGGGCACTAGAGAGCGCAACAATTACGGCTCCCATTGCTGCGCATCGATAATGTTAGTGGTTGGTAGCAACGAGCATTTGTTGTTCCACATATAATGGTTTGGGGCCTTTGAGCTTGAGTCGTTGTTGCGGTGGTAAGCGCAAGGTGATGCCCGTAATGTCTGGTGTGATGGGTAATTCTTTGGCTTGTAGGTCGACAAGCGTGACTAAAATAATCGATGCAGGTCGTCCGTAATCAAAGAGTTCATTCATGGCTGCGCGAATCGTGCGGCCCGTCATTAAAATGTCATCGACTAGAATAATATGTTGGTTTTCAGGATCGAAGGGGAGTTGAGATGGCTGGACGCTTGGATTGAGGCCTTTATGCGTAAAATCATCTCGGTAAAAATTAATATCTAATATGCCTAGCGGATGGGTGAGTTGGAGCGCTTGATGTAGTTGCTGAGCAATCCAAACACCGCCGCTGCGAATGCCTACCATAGCTATCTGCTGAATGCCTCGGGCTGCCAAATAATTTTTTAATTGCGTAGTCATTTGCTGAATAAAACCAGAAACTTCTTCTTCCGTGAAAGCTAATGACATGTTTATTCCCTCATTAATTAAATGGCGACCGTTGGGACAGCCAAGTTTCTACAATAATCATGGCAGCTAAGCCATCGACGTGTACTTTTTTCCGTGGATCTAACAATTGCTCTGCAGCAATACTGCTGAGGCGTTCGTCGATCGTTGTGGTGGGTAATTGACTGAGTTTTGCTAATTGATCTGCGAACTGCCTGGCTTGTTGAGAAATATCGCTTTCGCTGCCGTCCATATTGAGTGGCAGGCCAACCACCAGTTGCGATGGTCGCCATTCATCAATTAATTTTTTGACTTGTTGCCAGTCAGGGATGCCTTGCCGAGCAGAGAGTATTGTCACAGGGCTTGCGGTGCCCGTAACCGTTTGTCCTGCAGCCACACCAATGCGTTGAGTCCCAAAATCGAATCCTAAGACAGATTGAATTTCAGTCATGGGTATTTATGCATGGCCAACATGGCGTGACATGAAGCGCAAATCCACGCCGATTTGTAATGCTGCGGCTTGCCAACGCTGCTCTGGCGGCACATTAAAAATAATATGCTCATTGCAGGGCGTATTTAACCAAGCATTCGCTGACATTTCTTGCTCAAGTTGTTTGGCTTCCCATGCAGCATATCCCAGCGCAAATAAATATTGGCTTGGACCTTTGCCCATAGCAATGGCTTCCAGTACATCGCGAGATGTTGTAATGCAGAGCTGAGCAGTGACTTTAATCGTCGAGGCCCAAGAGAAATTTTCGTTGGGGTGTAAAATAAATCCGCGCTCTGGATTCACTGGGCCGCCGGTATAAATGGGCGTCGCAAGGTCGAGGGTAGTAGATGTTGGTTTGATCTTAAATTGTTCCAGTATGTCGCCGATATTAATGGTGCTGAGGCGATTAATGGTTAAACCGATAGCACCTTGATCATTGTGTTCTGCGACATAAGTCAGTGTATGAGCAAAATGCGGGTCCGCCAGTTGCGGCATCGCAATTAAAAATTGATTTCTAAAATTGAGTATGGATTGCATCCGCCTAGTATTCAGTGATTTGAATACACGATCAAGCAATTTATTGGCTTTGAAATTTTGTTATGACCTATAGGGTGTAGAAGCCAGGTTCAAATTTCCAAGTACGAATAATTTCTAAAATATCGGTGTCTCGTCGAATGGCTGTTGGGAAAGGTTCAAAAGGCGCTGCTTGTTGAACAATACGAATGGCAGCGCGATCCAGTGAATCACGACCAGAAGATTTTAAAACACGCACCTCAGCAAGTGTACCATTGGCATTCACTGCGACTAATAAACGCAAGCTGCCATAAAGGTGATCGATATTCAGTTGCGGGTAATTTCGATTGCCTAAGGTTTCAACGCGAGTACGCCAAGCATTGAGATACGCAGCATGTCGTGATGCCCGTGCGGAAATCGCTGTGATTTGTTGTTTGCGAGGGCGTTTGGCATAAGCCTGTTCTTTTGCTGAAAGTTGAGCTTGTAGACTGGCAATTTCTAGTGCGCGTTCTTGAATGGAAATAGGCATAGTTGGGTTATCTGCAACAGCGGGTGATGGTGTTGTTGGCGTAGTATTTAACGTCATTTCGCCAATGCTCTGTGCCGTCAGTTGAGCATTGGATGGTTGATTTGAGGACGACGGTGGCCTACTGGTGTTGAGCAACTGGAGTTTGTGAATTTCATTGTCATTAAAATCAGCTTGCTCGGTGGTGGAAACTTCTGCTTTTTCTTTCAGTGAACCGCTTCCTTGTTGGTTAGCCTGCGCTAAAAAATCAGCGTCTGTGGGAGCGTGAGCGCTTTTGTGTGCGGCTAAGGTAATTTCTAACGTTTGTGATAGCGGCGTATAAGTTTTTGCAAAATGAATACCCATCAATAAAAAAGCATGAATAAAAATAGCCAATGATAATGCCAGTGGTAGGCGATCTTCCGGATCTAAGGCGAGAAACGTTGAAAGGCGTGCTCTAATCATTCGCATCATCGCTGATACCTAGAAAAAATAAGTGCCGTTGATCATGAGTGCTTACACCCTAGTTTTTGTTCAATCGTATCAAAGAGCATTGCACTGATATTAAGATTAAATTGCTGATCCAGCTCTCGTATACAGGTGGGGCTAGTGATATTAATCTCAGTTAAATAATCACCAATGACATCTAAGCCAACCCAAATTAGACCTTGTGCTTTGAGCGTGGGCGCTACTTGTTGGCAAATCCAGAGATCTCGCTCTGTGAGTGGTCTGCCCTCACCTCGTCCGCCAGCGGCAAGATTACCGCGCGTTTCATTTGCTGCTGGAATTCGTGCTAATGCGTATGGGATAGGAGCTCCATCAATCAGCAGAATGCGTTTATCGCCTTGGCTAATTTCTGGAATATACTTTTGCGCCATGATAGGACGTTGTTGGTTATGGGTGATCGTTTCTAAGATCACGTTCAGATTAGGATCTGTGGCAGTAGCTTGAAATACTGAGCGCCCACCCATGCCGTCTAATGGTTTAAAGACAACATGCTGATGGGTTTGAGCAAAAGCTTTAAGTGCTGTGTGTTGTTGGCTGACCAAAGTGGGAACGCAACATTGCGGAAAATAACTGATAAAAAGCTTTTCATTAAAGTTTCTAAGGCTACTGGGTTTGTTAATAACCAGGCTTCCTCGCTGCTCAGCGAGGTCTAATATGTGTGTTGTAAAAATATAGTTCATATCGAAAGGTGGATCTTTCCTCATCAATATAACGTCTAAATCACCTAGCAGTATCTCCGTTGGTTCACCGAGTTGATACCAATTTTGAGGATCTTTGAGGGGGATTAATGCACAGCCTTGTCCATAAGCTTCCCCCGCTCTGACTGATAAATCATGGGGTTGCATGTATATGATGGACCACCCACGGGCATGAGCTTCCCACAGCATCGCAAGGGTGCTGTCCTTTTTATAATGAATAGACTCGATAGGGTCCATTATGACGCCTAATTGGATCGACATATCGTTAGACTCCTGCGCTAAAGAGCGTGCAATTTTGTCAAAAGCGTCCACAATTTAAGGTGAGGCACGGTAAGTAGATTATTTTTTGATCTAGCCGAGGTGCTTTAGTGCATATTTAAACAAAGATTTTGGTGCAGTAGGCCCGTCTATTCAATGACGGGTAATCCTTAACTGCGCTGGCAGAGTAAACGGTGTTGGGTTCAACGGCAAGGCGTGGTGACATGGATGAGCATTTTGGGCATTTAAAAGTCATGGTGGTCGACGATAGTAAAACCATTCGTCGTACAGCAGAAACATTGTTGAGTAGTTTGGGTTGCAAGGTTGTGACCGCAACCGATGGGTTTGATGCGCTGTCTAAAATTGTAGACAGTCAACCTGATATTATTTTTGTGGATGTGGTTATGCCACGGCTCGATGGTTATCAAACCTGTGCGTTGATTAAAAATAACAGCCGCTATCAATCGACGCCGGTGGTTATGTTATCGAGTAAAGATGGTTTATTCGATCGTGCTAAGGGTCGCATTGTGGGATCTGATCAATACATTACAAAACCCTTTGGCAAAGAGGAATTAATCGGTGCGATTAAAGCGCATGTGAAACCTTCCCATGCAAACGGATAGACGCTTGGATGGCTTAGACAGCGCAAAATGAAAACAGAAAGACGGAGTATTGTATGGTGCGTGTTTTAGTCGTTGATGATTCTCCAACGGAATCTTATCGATTTCGCAGCATTTTAGAGCGTAACGGTTATGAAGTGTTAGAAGCAGGAAATGGTGCTGACGGTGTCGCAAAAGCGCGAGCGGAACAGCCGGATATTGTATTAATGGATGTCGTTATGCCGGGCATTAATGGTTTTCAAGCCACACGGCAACTCACCCGTACCGATGAGACGGCGCAAATTCCAATTATTATGGTGACCACGAAAGATCAAGAAACAGATCGAATTTGGGGGCGACGACAAGGGGCTTGTGATTATCTAACAAAGCCTGTTGATGAGACGCTTTTGTTGGAAACGATTCGTCGCGTTTTGAAACCACAGAGAGCATAACGTAATTTATGGAATGGGTTGTTAGTTATGGAGAAATTTTCTGCTGCTCACATGAATATGGTTGAAATGGCGCAGCAAAAACCCACTCTAAATGCTTGTGTGTCGCAAGAAAATACCGAGCAAATTTTGTGGTCAGGAATTGGTTTTTTACTGAAAGAACATCGTTTGGTCTGTGCTGTGAATGAAGTGGCTGAAGTCTTAGTGGTACCGAAAATTACCCGAATTCCGGGTGTTCAGTGCTGGATGCAAGGCGTTGCAAATGTAAGAGGTCGTTTATTGCCCATCGTTGATTTAGGACTTTTTTTGTCAAAGTCGGTCACAGTGGAACCCGCCCCAGCACAGCGTTTGTTAGTTGTTGAAAAAGGGCCAATTTGTGTTGGTATTATTGTGGATGACGTGTTGGGGCATCAGCATTGTCAAACAGAATTATGGAAACCAGCAGAAATTAAAAATGCTGAGTTGTTATCCTATCTCGCCGGAGAATTTTCTGATTCACAAGGTAAGTTATGGTACGTATTCAGCATGGAACGCCTACTGGCAAATCCGCAATTTTTAAATGCGGCCTTATAATGATGTATGGAGTAATGAGGCTGTGAAGCAGTATTTTAGTGAAAAAAAATCATGGGTGCCCATCATAGGATTATGTTTGTTTTTGATTGTTAGCAGTAATCTTATGGCAGCAGTTATTTTTTTCAGTGTCATCGATATCGTTCATTTGCCTTGGGGATTACTTGGATTCAGCGCCATTCTATGTGTGCTAGGGTTGGGATGTTTAGGATGGTTATTGTTTTTAGCTTGCTGCCACGCGAAAAATTCAACTCATACTACCGAGCGTTCAACCGCTTCTGCCCAGGTTCCTCTTCATCAAAAAACCATTGCTGTTGACTATAAAAATCTATTTGTACAACTGGTTCAAGTAACGCGTGATATTGCGGAACGTCTTACAGTGGGAGAGCAAGAAATTCAACTGCTTTCTACACAATGGCGAGAAAAAACCGATCATCAATCTACAAAAATTTCTATTACTGCTGAGCAGATTCGTCTAATGGTGCCTGCATTAGAATTCATGGCAACGACGAGCACACACTCTATTGAGCAAGCTGAACATACAGTTGTATTAGCAAAAAACAGCTCAGAGAAAATGCACACAACCTTGAATGAAATACTGTCGACTCGAGAATATGTGCAAGAAGTTTCTAAGCGGGTAAAACATCTAGGAGAATCCTCTCAGGAAATTGGGGAAATACTTTTGTTTATTACGGATGTTGCTGATCAAACTAATATCTTGGCGCTCAACGCTGCTATTCAAGCTTCAGTGGCTGGAGAATCGGGGCGTAGTTTTGCCTTAATCGCAGATGAAATGCAGCGTTTAGCTGAGCGCACGATTTCTGCCATTAAACAAATAGAAGCCTGGGTACGTACTATTCAAAAGGATGCAAGTGAATCAATTGTTTCTATTGAGCAAACGATTGCTGAGATTATTCGTGGTGCAACCAATGCGCAAGATTTAGGAGGCATACTAAAAGAAATAGAAATGGCTTCTCATCGATTATTAAATGGAATGCATACAGTGGCTGCAACGTCTAGAAAGCAAGCTTTGTCTGTAGAAAAGGTGATAGAGCAAGTGGGTGCGATTCAGGAGTGTGTTACGCAAACTGCTTCTGGTGTTTCAGCGCTGGTTCAATCCATCGGGCGTTTTTCCGGAATATCTGGACAAATGAAAGCAGCCATTGAGGATTTTCATTTGGCACATGTTCCGTTAAAGGCTTAATTAGTAGCGTCTATTATGTGTTTGCGTTGAGTAGTTATGGCAACACCTTATTTTTTTGGTCTGAGTTTGATTCATCGTGAAATAGCGCGTTCTATTTCTTTGATACATCAACAGCTGGACATTTTAAAAAAAGATATAGAGCTTGTGCATGCGTTAGAAGTGATTGTACAAGAGCTCAAAACAATGGAGGGCATCATTCGATATTTAGAATGTGATCATTGCCTTATTCTGCCTGAAACATTCAATCATCTTATTGCACACTTTTTTGATCAATCTAAAGAACAAAGAAAAATAACACTGGAAAAATTCTCCCATCTTTTGGATAAAACCGCCTACTGGATTAGCGCAATTACTTTAAAGGAGAAAATGTCTTTTTCTTCAGAATGGCATTGGGTATTGTGTGTTAATCAGTTGCGTGATCAATGCAATACTCATTATTTATCTGCTGAAGAATTGATTCGTTTAGGTGTTATTCAGGCGTTTGAGACTTGTTTATTAACGCCAGAACTGATGAGTAAAAATATTCCTGAAAATCAATACCAGGATGGCGTTAAAAAAATAACAATCCTCTATCAAAAGCTATTGGTAGCGTTAATTAAAGATCAAAATGTTGAATTTGTTCTACTAAAGTTGATTCAATTACTCAATCAACTAAAAAAGATAACAAGTAATCATCTGCTTTACTCATTCTATGGCCTAGCCATTGGATTGCTTGAGTCTGTTCATCAAAAAGTGATTGTATTAGATTCGGAAAAAAAACAATGGCTTGCTCAATTAGGTCGATATATTGAAAAAACAGATACGAGTTCTTTGGTAAAAGTACGTCAGTTGCAAAATCAATGGCTGGCTTTCTTTTTAAATCTACTCTCTTGTTGTGAAAATAAAAATTTAGAAAAAAACCTAACGATCTGCTTAAGCGACTCTGTTGATCTTTCCTGTCTAAATCAATTACTTTTTGTTAGTCCAGGCGATACCGCTTGGTTGGGCGAAAAAAATAAATGGTCTGAATCTTTGATGGGATTAGTTCAGATTCGAGAACAATTGGAATCATCCACGGATCGTCAGATTTCTGTTGAGTTAGACTTCAATGCTTTAATGTCAAAATTTGCAATCACGATTCGTGCGCTGAAATCTTCCGGAGGTTTGATTTTGGCTAATCAGATGATGCGTCAATATCAAATCATGACTCAATTGTTTCAGAAGAATAAAAAAATTACTGCAGAATTTTTGGTGAGTGTTGCTGGATGGATAATTTCAGCTGAAATTTATTTGACTGGCTTAATTGAGATCCCCCAAGTTGTTGGATGTGTTAATTTAAAACAGACAAAAATATATGATGCTGCTTCTTTTAGCATCCTCTCTCTTGCAAAAGTAACGATGGTAAGGCATGTATTACAGGCAGTATATCAACTGAGTGGTGAGTTAAAAAGAATTGGCTCTTCTTCTCAAAACTTAAGTCTTGATCCGCAAGCTAAAGTAGACATATCTGAAATAGATATTTCCATTGAATCACTGATTAACGCATTCAATATTTTTCATAGTATCTGTGTTTGTATTGATCTTCCTGATGCCGTAAGAGTGTTGGAGTTAACGCTAAAATCATTTAAGCCTCATGCAAATAAAACAGTTAAAGATCTTTCTGGTGAGGCCCAATCCTACCTGTCTGAATTATGTGATGCGTTGCTATTTTATTTTGAGTGGGGTTCCTTCGGGCTTGATTGGATGGTTTGGGGGAAATTATTAGAAGATTCAGTGAAAAAGATTTTGTTTCTAGATACTTCATTGTTGAGAACGGCTGCTGAAGCACACCATTCAAAATTAAATAATCAAGTGAAGCCGCAATCAGTTGCAGAAGTTTTTATCGAGTCTGCGCAGTATCAGCTGACGGTGATTTCTGAGTCGATGAAGTCTTGGGTAAGAGAAGAGCGTTCTGATCAATTAGTGAATTTGCAGGAAGCTTATCGAATTTTAAGAAATTTGGCCTTGCAGTCCAATGCTTTCTATATGGCTGATTTAGCTGAGTCGGTTGATCACTTGTTATCTAAAGTAATGCAGTCTCACGGTAGAGCAGGCGCTGCGTTAGTCATTTTATTAGAAAAAATAAAAGACAAAATGAGCGCTTTGCTGAAAGAATTTTCACAAGGAATAGATTCTACCGATTCGATTAATCCTTTGATTGAAGAGTCAAAAAGTATTCTTGTTAAAATTGATAAAAATCCAACTCAGGATTCAAGTTTGGACGCTTGGGTTTTTGATCAAACTTTATTAAATATTTTTTGCCAAGAAACCTTGTGTTTGTTAGGTGAGTTAGATCAAAAGATACATATTTCTCGACCTGAGTTAATCGATCAGAATGCTCTTATAAGAATATTTAATAATGTAAAATGCTGCTCTGATTTGGTTGGTGCGCAGCATTTAGCAGAAATGTCTGGATTAAGTGAGATCTTTGTAAGGCTTTTTTCAAAAACTAAAAAAGTTTTTGGTTCTGATATGGTGGTTTGTTTTGAGAATTATATTTCACAAATTCAATCCTCAGTACAAGAGCAAAAACTGAATAAGGTTTTTATCGTTACAGATAAAGAATATTTTATAAAATTGTTAACTCGATTAGCGGATATCTATTTAGAAAAAGACTTGGTGTTTGGTATTGATAGTAAAATTCTTGATAAGAAACAGCATGAAAAAATCATTGAGTTGTTTAGTTCTGATGGTTTAGACACTTTAATTAGCGCATTTTATTCTTTGGAGCAATGGCATTTTAAAGGTGCATCGGCGGGAGAGTTAGATCGCGTTATTACTGAGCTTACGTTATTAAATAATCAATCTAAATCGTTGAGTTTATCTTTTTTAAGTGCCTTAACTGAAGTATTAATAGAATATTATGAACAGCTGAGAATAGGGCCATCCGTTGATGTTGCTTTATATCAATATACAAAAGATGCCTATGCCAGTTTAATTGAGTCCTTAGATCAGCTTGCTTCAGATCAAGTGATTGTTGGATCGGATAATACATTGACGCAACTGCAAGTTGCTTTGAGTTATCAAGTTCAAAGTGTTTCTGTTGATGATGAGATTTATATAGAAAAACCCGACTGGTCAGATCTTGAGAAGGCGTCAATACCCTACGATCATGAATTGGTTCATATCTTTTTAGAAGAAGCAGAAGATCTGGTGAAAACCGCGATGAGTAGTTTACAGCGATGGGTTTCTGAGCCGCAGGAGTTGTTGATTTCAGAAGAATTACATCAAAATCTACATACCTTGAAAGGGGGTGCGCGTTTAATTGGTATTAAGCCTATTGAATTGGTTGCGCATCAATTAGCAAGTATTTATGAAGGTGTAGGTGATAATCGAGTACAGATTTCTGAGGAATTATTTTCGTTGTTAATAGAGGCGCACCAGTTATTAGAGCAACAAATTCAGCAGTTAGCGCAACAGTTTGTTTGCCATGCAGATCAGGAACTTTATTTAAAGTT
>JAHFSE010000186.1 GCA_023265895.1 Gammaproteobacteria bacterium | reverse complement strand
ATTTTTTAGTTATAACGCCAGCTTTACCCTCACCGATCTCCCTATCATCTAATTCTCGAATAGGTAAAACTTCTGCTGCCGTTCCAGTAAAGAAAGCTTCATCAGCAATATACACTTCATCTCGAGTAATACGTTTTTCAATGACGACTAAACCGGCATCACGAGCAAGCGTGATGACTGTGTTGCGTGTAATACCATCCAAGCAAGAAGTGAGTTCTGGTGTATAGAGAACACCATCACGCACCACAAAAATATTTTCAGCGCTACCTTCAGCAACATAGCCTTCTGGATCTAATAATAAAGCTTCTTCAGCACCTGAATTTAATGCTTCGTTCAGCGCTAACATAGAATTAATATAATGCCCATTCGCTTTGGCTTTGCACATGGAAATATTGACATGATGCCGAGTAAAAGATGAGGTACGCACTTTAATGCCGAGCTCTAGCGCTTCTGGTGAGAAATAAGAAGGCCAAGCCCATGCGGCAACAATGACATGTGTTTTCAAACCCTTTGCACGCAAACCCATAGCCTCAGAACCATAGAATACCATAGGTCTTAAATAAGCATGTTTTAATTGATTATCTCGCACCACTTGTTTTTGAGCTTCAGTTATTATTTCCTTAGAAAAAGGCATCGGCATATTCATAATTTTTGCAGAACGAAATAAACGATCTGTATGTTCCTGCAAACGAAAAATCCCCGTACCCTGCATTGTGTCATAGGCACGCACACCTTCAAATACACCCATACCATAATGCAATGTATGAGTTAAGACATGCACCTTAGCATCACGCCAAGGCACCATTTCACCGTCAAACCAAATAAAACCATCTTTATCTGCCATTGACATATTTTCTTCTCCTCAATAACCAATCATTCATCTAATGCTCTAACCACAGCTTCCACACATGACCAACTTGCGCTTTTTCTTGTACAAATAATTCATCACTGACTTGCAACGGCTGATTTTGCAAAGTCAATCTATGTCCCATTGCACGATAATGAATATAAGTTTCTCGCAAAGCTTCTGCAATTTCAGTGGAAAGTAATTTCACCTGAGTTAAACTTTCTAAAATACGAATATTATCGGTATAGACCACTAATTCTGGATACTGGTGCGCCCAATTTAATACGGCAAATTGCACCAAAAACTCCAGATCAACCATACCACCTTGACCCTGCTTAAAATCAAATTGTCCCGCTACAGCAGGGCTGAAATGCTGACGCATTTTCACGCGCATGTCTACCACCTGCTGACGCAATTGTTGCTCAACCCTTTTCTGCATTAATATTTCCCTGCGCAATTGATTAAACGCTATCGCTAAAGATGCAGAACCCGCAACAACCCGAGAACGAACTAAAGCTTGATGCTCCCAGGTCCAAGCACTGTGTTGCTGATAATGCCGAAATGCTTCAATATGCGTTACTAATAAACCAGAGGCTCCTGAAGGTCGCAGACGCAAATCAACTTCATACAATGCACCCGATACCGTATGCGTCGTAAGGATATGAATTAAGCGCTGCACCAACCGCGTATAAAATACTTCTGGCTCCACTGCTTTTTCTAATGACACAACAAATTTTTCCGGATAAATAAATACCAAATCTAAATCCGAATCTGGCCCTAATTCCAATCCCCCTAATTTCCCATAGGCAATAATAATTAAATCTGGTTCACTTTGCAGATCTCCACCCCACCGCTGCATGGTTTCACGCCACACCCAGGTTAACACTTCCGATAAAATCGCTTCAGCAGTCCAAGTCAGCGCATCGCTGACTTTCATCAATGGCAAAGTTTGTTGAATTTCAGCCACAATAATTTGCATTACTTGCGCATTTTTAAAATGCCGCAGCGCCTCCATCAATCCTTCTAAATCATTTTCAATCACTGAAGATAATTCTTGGCGCAACGCAATCTTTAAACTTAATAAATCAGGCGCTGCACTTAAAAGCGGACGACTTAATAAATCATCCAGCAAAATAGGTTTTTGTGTGAGCTGCTCTGCGATCCAAGGGCTCGCTGCACATAATTCTATTACCAAATCAAGAACGCGAGGATTTTCATTCAATAAAGCCAAGTAAGCTGAACGTCGCACAATCGCTTCCAACAAAGTGAAGATGCGTGGCAGAATAATTTCTGTTTTTTTATGCTGCATGACTTTTGTTAATAATCGCGGCATGAGTTTATCCAGTCGCTCACGTCCTACAACATGTAATTGTTGAATCAAACGACTATGAATAAACTGTTCGACGATAGGCATCGTTGAAAAATCTACGGCTTCCATGGATAAAGTTTTTTCTGCTGATTGAATAATTTGCTGAAATTGTTCGCTGACTTGTTGCCGATGATGATCTAACATATGCTGTAACTGAGGCCAATTATCAAAACCCATCGCATAAGCTACACGCAATTGTGTTAAAGCATCACTGGGTAAACTTTGAGTTTGTTGATCATTGATTGCCTGTAAACGATGCTCTAGATGGCGAAGAAAAATATAGGCCTCACGTAACACCTGATGCGCTGAATGCGGAATTAACTGAATTTTTTCTAATACTGCTAAAGTCCTCAATAAATGATTAGATTGCAATTGTGGCTCGCGACCGCCACGTAATAGTTGAAAAACTTGAGCAAAAAATTCAATTTCACGAATACCACCAGCACCCACCTTAATATCCGTTTCCATGCCTTTACGTTGTACTTCTCGTTGAATCATTTGTTTCATTTCACGCAGTGATTCATAGACGCCGTAATCAATATAGCGACGATAAACAAAAGGCTTTAAATTTT
>JAHFSE010000082.1 GCA_023265895.1 Gammaproteobacteria bacterium | reverse complement strand
GTGCCGTTGCTAATGTGCAACAAACCTTGGCGGAGACGGCTAAATTCAGCAAAGGCAAATTACAGTTGGCGAATTTACAGGGCAAAGTAGAGACAACACCTGATATTACCCATGTTGGTGATTGCCAATTAATTGTTGAGTGTGTGGCGGAAGATTTAGAGACCAAAATTGCTTGGCTTGAGGCCGCTCATCAACAAAATCCAAATGCGATATTAGCGACCAATACCTCGACGATTCCTTTGGAGCTTATTGCTGCAGGATTGTCTGAGTCTGCGCGAACCAAATTAGTGGGCATTCATGGTTTCCATCCCATGGGTATTATGTCAGCGGTAGAAATTGTGCGCATGGACAGCACCTCCGATGAAGCGGTTGCCGCTGCTGCTCAATATGTTCAGTCATTAGGTAAAACCGCAATTATCGTTAAAAGTACAGCAGGCTTTTTAATTAATCGGGTTTTAACACCGCTGTTAGCTCAAGCATTAAAATTAATCGAGCAAGGCGTGTCGCCGCTAGAAATTGATGCAGCTATGAAGATGATGGGTTGGCCCATGGGTCCCATTGAATTAATGGATTTCATTGGGTTGAGTACCTGTAAAGCGGTGGTGAATTCAGTTGCAGCCCGTGGCATGGGTGACCGAGTACAAGCCGTTGCAGATGATTCGGTATTGGCCCGTTTGGTTGAAATGGGCGCGCAAGGTATTTATAAAAAAGATAGAGCAGGGCGTTCTACGGGTGAATTGAGTGATCAATTTCTACAAGTCACGGCGGGTAAAATGGCGGTTGCTGGGGATATGGATCGTCATGCAATGAAGGAAAAATTAGAGCTTGCCTTTGCCTTAGAAGCAGTTCGAGCCTTAGAAGATCATGTACTTTGGCAAGGGGATTATCGTTTTGATGGAGATGGTGTTTTACCCAAAGCCGAAAATCAACGCAAGCATCAAGCACAGATTATTGATGCTGCTCTATATCTTGGGTTAAATGCGCCCGGTGGTGCTTTCCGTTTCTTAGATGGTTTAATCGATGATAAATACGGCAGTGTTGCGCAGTTAGTGGCGCGCTGTGATCAATTAGCAGAAACGGATTCAGCCTTTGCTGTACCCAAAACTTTGCGACAAATGGCGGTGGGTAATGAACGTTTTTTACAGCCAATACCTGTTTGAGCAACATGAATAGCTTCAGGTTTTAATAATTTTTTAAATTTAATGAAAAAGGTTGATGGAATAAAAGGAGTTTTATATGGCCGCTCTGTATCAGGCGTCACGTAAGGGTATTGCTGCTGTATTTGAACCAGTGGTAAGAGGTTTGGTGGGTGGTTCCTCTATGTTGGATGCCGTGAGGCCAGCAAAAACTTATCCTCGAAACAGAGAGATTCGTGTTCATGACATGCGTTTTCCACCCGTCACTCAAAAGGCTCCTGAATCGACTCAGCGTGCGCAAGAAACGCCGGCGGTGATATTAGCATTTTCTCGAAGTCCCGTAGGTAATGGAGAGCCCAAAGGTGGTTGCTTAGCGCAGGTCAATCCCATTGAAATGACAATCAGCTTAGCCAGAGAAGCCTTGCAGCGCAGTGGTATTGATGCACTTTACCAGCAGAGCCGTGTGACCGCAGAGCAAATGACCCATGCCCATGGGGTGACTATGCCTACGGGTATGGGGGAACAACCGGGGATGCAGATTGCCCACGGGTTATTTGTGAAGGCGAATATTGCCGATCATGGCCTACCCTCTCGTGACGTGAATGTAATGTGCTCTGGTGGTGGGCGTGGTTTCTTGGATGTTCATAATGCGCTACAGAGTCAAGGTACTTTAGTGGGTATTGTGACGGCTTTTGAGGTGCCTTCTCAATCTTCCCATGGCGTAGTAGCCAGTCGACGTGATACCGATTTCCCCGATGCCGATGTGCGTTTAACCTTCAGTAATCCAGATAATTTACAGGCCGGTGGGAAAATTACTTTAAACGAAGGTTATTCTGATGAGAGAACATTAGACTTTAAAATTATCCAAAAAAATAATGCGCCTTATATTCAATTTCAAGATGGTAAGAAAACTCATGAAATGCCCTGTAATACAACCTATGTTGAACTCAAAAACAAAGATGGTTATCGCTCTTTGAGTGATGAATTAATGTGGCAATTGGCGGCGGATGATGCAAAACGATTTTCGCAAACCTATTTAATAACTAAAGGAGTAGTGGAGCAACTTTCCACGCGCGCAGAATTATTTGGCGGTGATTCTGAAGATGCACAACAAGCTGCTGCCCAGCGAGTCGCTGATGCTTTTATAGTGGATCAAGCTTCTGGTATTCGTACGATTACTCGTGATCAATTACAAGCATTACTCAGTGCCGGTGTTTTAACTGAGGAAGGTGTTCAAGTCGTATTGCAAAAACCTTTATTGACCCGTGAGCAATTGGATCGTCAAGCGGTGAAGGAAATTATTCGTGCGGTGACAGGCATGAAATGGACTGCTGATGAAATGGGTGATGTTAAAACTCAGCAAGGTGCTCCGGTATCAAAGATGGACCAAGCCCTCATTCCTTATGCCGTGATGCTAAAAACGATACCAGAAGATCAATGGGAAAATACTTTATTGGCGCTCGTGCAAAAAGCCAAACCCTTGCGTCAAGGTGAGGGTGAGATATTAACGCTATATCACTGTTCTCGCGTTTCTGATGGTGCTGCTGCTTTAGTCATGGCAGCTTTATCTTTTGTGGAAGAACACTCAGAAATTGCGGATCGTGTGCAATCCCGTGTTTTATATTCTGGTGACACGGCCATCGAAGAAGCGGGTATGACCAATTTCGGCTTCTTAAAAGCGATTGATACAGGATTGATGAATGCTGGCATTGTTAAGGAGGACGGTACACCGGATTATATGCGCGTTGATCAATGGGAAATTCATGAACCCTTTACTGTGACTTTATCTTTCTTGCGCAATATTTTAGCGGAGCGAGGTTTGCCGCCAGAAATATTTGATCAACGTGTGAATATTCATGGTAGCTCTGGGCGCATTGGTCATCCACCCGCCTTAACTGAATTGCGTAAAATCGGTACCTTGTCTGGTTCTCTGAAGCCCGGACAAATAGGCTTGAGTGTGGTGGGCGCTGCGGGCGCTAATCATATCGTGACGGTGTTACAAGCACCGCTGCGTGATAAGCCACAGGTTGTCAAACGCAGGGCTTCGCGAGATGAGGATGTGTCGTCGGAAGCATCAGAGACTCGCGGTGAGCAGGCTAAGCGGGGTAAAGAGGATACTGATGGAACAGTGATGAGCAGAGCAACGCGTGCTTCAAAAACAACAAAAACAGCAAAAGGAGCGAAATAATTTGTAGGGGCACGGCATGCCGTGTCCCTTATTTTTTCTTTTTTACATATTGGGATAATTCGGGCCACCACCACCTTCCGGTGCAATCCAAACAATATTTTGAGTGGGGTCTTTAATATCGCAGGTTTTACAGTGCACACAGTTTTGCGCATTAATCTGAAAAACTTTCTCACCACTGTCTTTACTCACCACTTCGTAGACGCCCGCAGGGCAATAACGTTGAGCAGGTTCATCATACAGCGGTAAGTTATGAGTAATAGGAATGCTGTTGTCTTTTAAGGTTAAATGACAAGGCTGATCCTCTTCATGGTTGGTGTTAGATAAAAATACCGAATCTAATTTATTAAAAGTAATTTTCCCATCGGGTTTTTCATAGTGAATAACCCGTGATTCACTGGCTTTTTTCAGGGTTGCATAATCGGGAATGGGATCATGCAAGGTGATGGGAGATTTGCCGTTTAATAAATTAATATCCACAAAAGCTAACGCACCGCCTATTAAATTACCAAACTTATGCTGGAGTGGGCCAAAATTTCTTTGTTGATAGAGTTCTTCATAAAGCCACGAATTTTCAAACGCTGCTTTATATTCCACTAATTCATCATTCGCGCGATTTTGACTGAGTGCATCCGCAATGACTTCTGCCGCTAACAAGCCTGATTTCATCGCCGTATGAGAGCCTTTAATTTTTGCAAAATTCAAGGTGCCGGCATCGCAACCAATCATCAAGCCGCCAGGAAAAGACATTTTAATCAGCGATTGCAAGCCACCTTTAGCAATGGCGCGAGCGCCGTATACTAAACGTTTGCCACCTGCTAAATATTTTTTAATCGCTGGATTTAATTTCCATCGTTGAAATTCATCAAAAGGGCTTACGTGTGGATTGCTATAACCCAAATCCGTAATTAAACCGAGCGCCACTTGGTTATTTTCCAAGTGATATAAAAATCCACCGCCTTGGGAATTGCTTTCCGTCAACGGCCAACCAGCGGTATGCACTACCAGGCCCAGTTGATGTTGCTCAGCGGGAATTTCCCAAATTTCTTTAATGCCAATACCGTAATGTTGAGGATCTTTACCCGCATCTAATTTAAATTGCTGAATTAACTGTTTGCCCAAATGTCCACGACAGCCTTCCGCAAAAATCGTGTACTTAGCGTGTAGCTCCATGCCTGGTGCATAGGCATCTTTTTGCTGACCCTGATGGTCAATGCCCATATCTCCGGTAGCAATGCCTTTCACGCTACCTTCTTCGTTAAATAAAATTTCCGTTGCCGCAAAACCAGGGAAAATTTCTACGCCTAGTTCTTGCGCTTGTTCGGCCAACCAGCGACAGACATTACCCAAACTCACCACATAATTACCTTCGTTATGCATGGTTTTAGGCACAAATAAATGAGGGACCTTGACTGCTTGCTGAGCAGAAGTGAGAAATAATACTTGATCACCACTGACGGGTGCATTGAGTGGTGCGCCCCGTGTTTGCCAATCAGGAAATAATTCGTTGAGTGCCCGAGGCTCAAAAACAGCGCCGGACAAAATATGTGCGCCAACTTCAGAACCTTTTTCTACCACTACGATAGAAATTTCTTCCGCACGCTCCTTGGCCAATTGCGCAAGACGGCACGCCGTCGCTAAACCAGAAGGGCCTGCGCCAATAATGACGACATCGACTTCCATAGATTCACGTTGCATAGCGTCTCCTAACTAGAAAATGAATGGGATCTTAAAAGCTGAAGCGAGATTATAGGGAAGCGTTAGCAAAAAAACCAAATAAAACCAGCGGCTCATGAGTCATGATCTCAATGGGGTGTTGAATTGGTTTTTGCTGTCTGATGAGTAGGGTCTTTCCAGTAAATGGAATAAGCATTGCCATTTTTATTAGTTCCATAGAATAAAGCAACTGACTAAATTGCTCCGCTCATTTTTATTCATTGGAAGGCGTTTCTCATGTCTTATTCTCTTTTGCGTCGAGGGCTCGTTGCATGGGCTATGATCATTGGTGTTGTGGCCAGCGCACAGGCAGCAACCTTACTCAATGTTTCTTACGATCCTACCCGTGAGTTATATCAAGATTTCAATAAATCCTTTGCTGCCTATTGGCAGGTGCAAAAAAAGGAAAAAGTTACTGTTAAACAATCTCATGGTGGCTCTGGTAAGCAAGCTCGAGCGGTGATTGATGGCTTGGAGGCAGATGTTGTGACCTTAGCTCTAGCGGGTGACATTGATGCGATTGCCGATAAAGCAAAATTATTACCGCAAAATTGGCAAGCAGGTTTGCCGCATAACAGTTCACCTTATACTTCCACCATTGTTTTTTTAGTGCGTAAAGGTAATCCCAAACACATTCGTGATTGGAATGATTTAGTGAAACCCGGTGTTGCTGTTATTACACCGAATCCGAAAACTTCCGGTGGTGCGCGTTGGGCTTATTTGGCCGCATGGGGCTATGCGTTAAAGAATCAAGGTAATGATCCTGCAAAGGCAAAAAGTTTTGTCAGTCGCTTATATAAAAATGTGCCTGTATTAGATTCTGGTGCTCGTGGTTCTACCACGACTTTCGCCGAGCGTCATGTGGGCGATGTGTTGCTCGCTTGGGAAAACGAAGCCTATCTTGCGATTAAAGAATTTGGTGCAGAGAAATTTGAAATAATAACGCCTTCCCTCAGTATTTTGGCTGAGCCGCCTGTAGCAGTAGTAGATAAAAATGTGGATAAACATCATACCCGAGCATTGGCTGAAGCTTATTTGCGGTACTTATACAGTCAGCAAGGCCAAGAAATTGCGGCACGCAATTATTATCGACCCACTGATTCTAAAGTAGCTGTTCGTTATGCTAGACAATTCCCTAAAATCACCTTATTCAAATTAAGTGATATTTTTGGTAGTTGGAAACAAACGCAGAAAATTCACTTTGATGATGGTGGCGTGTTCGATCAAATTTATCAGCAGTAAATTTAATTTTTTTTATCATGCCCGTCTGTGCAGGAATGACATCCTAAGAAGAGTGTTAGTAAAACCATGAAAAAATCCTCTCTCCATCATGTATTACCCGGTTTTAGTTTATCCATGGGGTATACCTTAGTGTATTTATCCTTAATCGTATTGATTCCGCTCTCCGCGGTATTGATTAAAACTGCCCATTTAACTTGGGAACACTTTTTATCCGTAGTGACGGCTCCGCGCGTGATGGCTTCTTATAAATTAAGTTTTGGTGCTTCTCTGCTTGCGGGAGTGATTAATAGTATTTTTGGTTTTATTCTCGCCTGGGTATTGGTGCGTTATCGTTTTCCTGGTCGGCGTATCGTCGATGCATTAATTGATTTGCCTTTTGCTTTACCTACT
Source organism: Gammaproteobacteria bacterium (assembly GCA_023265895.1). Taxonomy (GTDB): domain Bacteria; phylum Pseudomonadota; class Gammaproteobacteria; order Pseudomonadales; family JAHFSE01; genus JAHFSE01. Next base: position 3,930 of record JAHFSE010000082.1, on the reverse strand, counting down.
GCGGTAGCGGGCATTGCATTAACAGCCATTTATTCTGGTCATGGTTGGTTAGGTCAATATCTTGAGCCCTTAGGTTTTAAAATTGCTTTTGCGCCGCCGGGTATTTTAATCGCGCTGATTTTTATCGGTTTGCCTTTTGTAGTGCGAACACTGCAACCCATTCTAGAAGATTTAGAAATTGAATTAGAAGAAGTATCCGCCAGTTTAGGCGCTCGTCGTTGGCAAACTTTTTTCTATGTGATTTTTCCTATTATTTTGCCTGCGTTACTAACGGGTTTTGCTTTGGCTTTTGCCAGAGCAGTCGGTGAATATGGTTCAGTCATTTTTATTGCGGGTAATATTCCGATGGTTTCTGAAATTACGCCACTGATGATTATTTCTAAACTTGAGCAATATGACTATGAAGGTGCGACGGCTATTGCATTAGTCATGTTAGTTTTTTCTTTTATCCTTTTATTGGCTATTAATTTATTACAAGCCTGGGCGGCGAAACGAACTGGGAGGGTACGCTAATGGCTGGGACAATCAGCGCTTTATATAAAAGCAGCAATAAAGAATCTCGTTATGAATCTAATGCAGCAACCCGTGAACCGATTTGGATAAAATGGACATTGGTTGCTATTGCATTAACTTTTTTCGCGATATTTTTATTATTACCCTTAGTGGTCGTTTTAGTGGAAGCTTTAAGCAAAGGTTGGTCAGTTTATTGGGAAACCTTGGTAGATTCTGAAACGCTTTCTGCCGTTTGGCTCACGCTCACTGCTGCTACCATTGCAGTGCCGTTGAATTTAATTTTTGGTGTCATGGCGGCTTGGGCCATTGCTAAATTTGATTTTCGGGGAAAATATTTTCTTATTACCCTCATTGATTTACCTTTTTCCGTTTCTCCTGTGGTTGCCGGTTTAATTTATGTGTTAGTTTTCGGTGCGCAAGGATGGTTTGGACCTTGGTTGGCTGAGCATGATATTAAAATTATTTTTACCACCACGGGAATTGTATTAGCGACTATTTTTGTGACTTTCCCTTTTATTGCGCGGGAATTAATTCCTTTAATGCAAGCGCAAGGCAAAGAAGAAGAGGAAGCTGCAGTAGTGCTAGGTGCAAAAGGCTGGCAAGTCTTTTGGCATATCACTTTACCGAATGTTAAATGGGGTTTGATTTACGGCGTTATTCTTTGTAATGCACGTGCGATGGGTGAATTTGGCGCTGTCTCTGTAGTGTCGGGCCATATTCGTGGATTGACCAATACTTTGCCGCTTCAAGTAGAAATTCTCTATAACGAATATCAATTTGCAGCTGCTTTTGCAGTGGCTTCATTGTTAGCTTTGTTAGCCTTAGTGACTTTAGGTATTAAGACATGGGTTGAATTTCAGGCGAGCAAAACAATGCAATCAGTATCTTTGGAGCATGAAGTATGAGTATTCAAGTTAAAAATATTTCAAAAGCCTTTGGCAATTTTATTGCGTTAGATAATGTTTCGTTAGATTTTCCTTCGGGTGAATTAGTGGCTTTGCTTGGACCGTCTGGCTGTGGAAAAACTACTTTATTGCGCGTGATCGCTGGAATGGAACAAGCGGATTCCGGTGATGTGTTATTAGAAGGTGAAGATGCCGCAACAACCCATGTGCGTGAACGGCAAGTAGGTTTTGTTTTTCAACATTATGCATTATTTCGTCACATGACCGTATTTGATAATGTGGCTTTTGGTTTGCGCATGAAGCCACGTAAACAAAGATTACCGGAAGATAAAATCGCTAAAAAAGTACATGACCTATTAAAATTAGTGCAATTAGATTGGTTGGCAGATCGTTTTCCTGCGCAATTATCCGGTGGTCAACGTCAACGTATTGCTCTAGCGCGTGCTTTAGCTGTAGAGCCGCGCGTATTATTATTAGATGAACCTTTTGGTGCCTTGGATGCTAAAGTAAGAAAAGAATTACGTCGTTGGCTGCGTAAACTCCATGACGAACTACATATTACCTCTATCTTTGTGACACATGATCAAGAAGAAGCTTTAGAAGTGGCAGACCGAGTGGTACTGATGAATCACGGTAAAGTGGAACAAGTGGGTACACCGGAAGAAGTTTACGCTCATCCAGCAACGCCTTTTGTTTATGGATTTTTAGGTTCAGTCAATTTATTCCATGGGCGTGTTGAAGGTGAGTCGGTGCGTGTGGGTGATGATAGGTTACCTCATGAAGCCAGTGAATTGGCGCATGGTGCTGAGGTTACAGCGTTTGCTAGACCTCATGAACTAGAGATTATTATTCAGAGTGAATCGGGTGTAGGTATTCCTGCAAAAGTCAGCCGGATTTTTTCTTTTGGGTTAGTGACTCGTGTAGAGTTAGAGGGTACAGAGGGTGCAATCAATCAACATTTTGAAGTAGAAACAACACGAGAGCGTGTAACCGAACTGGCCTTAATAGAAGGTAAAAATGTACGACTGGTGCCCTCTCGTTTGCGCGTTTTTCAAAATCAATAGGTAGATTGCAATGAACTTTCAACAGCTCAGAATTATTCGAGAAACAGTGAGGAGAAACTTTAATTTAACGGAAGCAGCCAATGCGTTATTTACTTCACAATCGGGCGTCAGTAAACACATCAAAGATTTAGAAGATGAATTAGGTGTTGAATTATTTATCCGTAAAGGCAAGCGCTTATTAGGTCTTACGGATCCGGGCAAAGGCCTGGTGGAAATTGTGGAGCGTATTTTATTGGATGCAAAAAATATTAAAAATATTGCTGATCAATTCAGTCATAGTGATCAAGGGCAATTAATCGTAGCAACGACTCACACGCAAGCTCGTTATATTCTGCCGAAAGTAGTTGCCGAATTTAAGCAGAATTTTCCTAAAGTCCATTTGATTTTGCATCAAGCTAGCCCTAGTGAAATCGTACAACTCTTATTAAATGGTGAAGCGGATATTGGGATTGCAACAGAAGAATTAGCGGATACAGAAGAATTGGTTGCTTTCCCTTATTATCAATGGCATCACTCAGTGATTGTGCCAAAGGGTCATCCATTAGAATCTATTTCACCCTTAACTTTAGAGCGCATTGCTGATTATCCCATCGTTACTTATCATCAAGGTTTTACGGGCCGTGCGCGTATTGATAAAAGATTTTCTGATGTGGGTCTGCTGGCGGACATTGTTATGTCCGCCTTAGATGCAGACGTGATAAAAACCTATGTGGAATTAGGTTTGGGTATCGGAATTATCGCTTCTATGGCATTTGATGCGCAGCGAGATTCATCGTTGAAATTATTAAGCAGCGCTCATTTATTTGAGGACAATACCACTTTTATTGCAATGCATCGTCATCATTATCTACGTGGTTTTGCCTATCGTTTTGTCGAATTATGCTCACCCAATTTAACAGAGGAAAAAATACACGCTGCGATAAAGCCTGCTAAAGAAGAATTTTAAGGAATCATCTTTTGATGGAAATAAAATTACTGGTGGATCAACTTTCGCAAAAATTATTAGCTAACAATCACCGTGTAGCGACGGCGGAATCCTGTACTGGTGGAGGTATTGCAGAAGCAATGACGCAGTTAGCCGGCAGTTCTGCTTGGTTTGAGTGTGGGTGGGTCACTTATTCCAATTTAGCTAAGCAAAATTTATTACAGGTTGATCCCCAAGTACTGGCAGTTGAAGGCGCTGTGAGTGAATCTGTGGTTTTAATGATGGCGCGTAATGCTTTATCTTTAGCAGCCGTACACTATAGCGTGGCAGTCAGCGGTATTGCCGGGCCGGCGGGTGGAACTGCGCAAAAACCCCTAGGCACAGTCTGGATTGCGTGGGCTTCACTTTCTATTGAGGGTGTAGTACAAACGCAGGCGCAATGTTTTTATTTTTCAGGTGATCGTCAACAAGTTCGCCGACAAACCATTCAACAAGCGTTATTGGGTTTAATTGGCCTGATTAA
>JAHFSE010000081.1 GCA_023265895.1 Gammaproteobacteria bacterium | reverse complement strand
ATTCTATATATGTTAGGCCATTTTTATGAGCATGTGTCATGATGCAACAAAATCCTATTCTGATGCAATGGATGCAGCGTCTTGCCCCCATGGATCAACTGAATCTCACACCAAAAAATGACACAGAAATAGGCTATCTCCAATTAGTCGGCTTATTAATTCAACAAATTGAACATTATCAAAAAATTTCCTCTGCACCTTTTTTATTAGCAATCACTGGCCCAATCGCAGTGGGAAAAAGTTATTTTACACAAAAAATTTTATCCTTATTGAAGTTATTTTTTTCTGATGCACTGAGTATTAACACAGATGGTTTTATTTTCCCTACCGAACAATTAATTCAAACAGACAAATTATTATTGAAAGGATTTCCAGAAACCTATGATCTAAAAGCTTTCGAAACATTTCTTCATCAAATTAAGCATGGAGTAACCGCTCATGCACCTCACTACGCGGTAGAACTATACGATAGACACCCGACACAAGAGGACAAAATTGAACCGCCTTTATCCCTACTTATTTTAGAAGGTTTGAATATTTTTCATTCGAGCAAACAACCTTCATTGGCGACCTATATTGATTTTATTATTTATCTCGATGCCGCAGAAACCAATTTATTTACTTGGTATCAAGAACGTCGATTAAATGCTCTTGCGCACTATCAATCACAACCAACAGCGCTACACTTGTCGCCTTATTGGTCGCAACTCTCAAAGCTATCAAAACAAGAATATTTAATGGATATTAAAAATACTTGGCTTAATGTAAATCTACCTAACATTGATCGTCATATTGCACCTTATAAAAAACAAGCTCACGTTATTGTACAAAAACAAATAAATCATCGAATTTCTGATCTCAATTTCATACAGCAATCATCTATTTTCAGCGAAAATTTTGCAGGAAACAAATAATAAAATGACTTGCGTAATCGCACAGAAGATTATATAAGAAGCAAATCACACGCTGCTGCCCTGTATTTTTGACATACGAAATAACTGCCCTGGGCGTTTCGTGAGCGCTTACTTATAAGGTTACTCTCTCATGCCCATGCAGGAACTTGCTAAAGAATCTTCCCCTGAAAATAATGGCCCCTGTTTACAACTTAAAGGCAGTTTGTTAACTCTCACAGTTTTAGAATTGCGTCATTACGAATTTGAGCAATTTAATAAAGAACTTGCGCAACTGGTCAAACAAGCGCCTAATTTTTTTTCTCAAACACCTGTTGTTCTAAGTTTAGAAAAATTTATATCGACTGAAATACCCATGGATTTTATTGAGGTTGTGCAAATCTGCCAAGAATACGGCTTGCATCCGGTTGCTATTAAAGGCGGAAATGAAGAACAGCAAATGGCTGCTATTATGGCGGGACTGCCTCGCATGCCGAGCTCAGGAAAAAACAAATCCGCTGAGGACAGTATCCCAATCATTGCTCCAGAAAATTACATCCATAGCAAAATCATTCGTCACCCTATCCGCTCAGGACAACAGATTTATGCAGCACAGAGTGATTTAATTGTTTTAGGCCCAGTCAGTGCTGGAGCAGAAATTTTAGCCGATGGAAATATTCACGTATATGGACCGCTACGTGGTCGCGCGCTTGCCGGTGTTAAAGGTGACACGCAATCATTTATTTTTTGTCACAAACTAGAAGCAGAATTACTATCTATTGCCGGGCATTATAAAGTAAGCGAAGATTTACGTGATCAACACTGGGGTGAAGCAATTAGCGCTTCACTCAATGGAAATCAGCTTTCTATTACGAAAATTTAATCTTTGAATAATGATCAGCAGCTATTTTTATTCGGCTGAGTTTTTGTTTATTTAAGTCTGAGGTATGATTACCGCATCTCTGTTTTTTGCATAGATTTGAATCGCTCTAATAATCCACTTATAGAAGGAATCTACCCTTGGCTAAAATTGTTGTTGTGACTTCAGGAAAAGGGGGCGTTGGAAAAACCACTACCAGTGCTTCTTTCGCTACAGGGTTAGCGATGAGAGGCCATAAAACCGTCGTCATCGATTTTGATGTTGGTTTAAGAAATTTAGATCTCATCATGAATTGCGAACGTCGAGTTGTTTACGACCTTATTAATGTCATAAAAGAAGAAGCAACGCTCAAGCAAGCACTGATTAAAGATAAACGATGCGATAACTTATTTATTTTGCCAGCCTCACAAACACGAGATAAAGATACCTTGACGATGGAAGGCGTGCAAAGAGTGCTCAACGAATTAGCACACGACTTTGACATGATTGTCTGTGATTCACCTGCAGGCATAGAACGTGGTGCTCTGATGGCGCTCTACTTTGCTGATGAAGCGATTGTAGTCACTAACCCAGAAGTTTCATCTGTTCGCGACTCAGATCGAATTTTAGGTATTTTGCAAAGCAAATCACTGCGTGCAGAAACTGGCGAAGAGCCAATTAAAGAACATTTGCTCTTAACGCGATATGACCCTACTCGAGTTTCTACCGGCCAAATGCTGAGTGTTGAAGATGTGCAAGAAATTTTAGCCATTCCCTTGTTAGGTGTTATTCCTGAATCAAAAACTGTATTGCATGCATCCAATGAAGGCGTTCCTGTCATTTGGAATGCAGAAAGTGCAGCAGGCGCAGCTTACAGCGATGCTGTAGCGCGATTTTTAGGTGAGCAAATTGAGCACCGGTTTATTACGGAGAAAAAAGGGTTTTTCAAAAGAATGTTTGGCGGAGGAAGTAAATAATGCGGTTTTTAGATTACTTTCGATCCAAAAACAAGGGCACTGCTTCTATTGCAAAAGAACGTTTGCAAATTATTGTTGCTCACGAGCGGAGTGATACCTCAAAACCTGCTGATTATATCGGTCAGCTACAGCAGGATATTGTGGAAGTCATTCGTAAGTATGTGAATATTGCGCAAGAAGATGTCATTGTTAGCTTAGATCGTAGTGACAGCTGTTCTGTTCTAGAGCTCAACGTAACACTACCCGATCATTACCAACCACGAGAGCAAAAAAGCGCCTAGGCTTTTTTTATCTTTTTAGCTTGCTTGTCGTATTTGATAATTAATAATACGGCAAGCATGGCAGATAAGCAGAGTTCGGCGAATCGAATCGAGGTGAAGTTGGGCAATTTACTCGCATCTTCACGCTTCGCTGATTTTCTATCTCACTGCAAGATTAAATACTCGACTGGTAAGCACAACGCCTGTGTCATCTACTAAATCCACTTCCCAAGATCCCAACTGACTCGTACGCATCCTCCGACCAGAATAACTACGCCATAAAGCGTCGCCTACGCGGATATCTACCCGAGCAATCACCTTTCCCTGATATTTCCAAACGTGATAAATCGTTTTACCTGTAAGCCCTTTAACTTCAGTAAAAAAATAAATATAGGGCTGCTTTAACTTGTTTAAAGACACTAAGCGATGACTAATTAAACCATTGGGCTCACGATTTTCAACTTTCTCGGCTAATACAGCTCTCACGACAGAATGAGCGGCGGTCAATGGCAAGGATGTTTGAGTCAGTGCAGGGGCCGCAGACTCAGCAATATTTTCTATTTTAGAAGTCGTTGCTTGAACAGTCGTAGGTGCTGACGTATCAGACACTGTATCGTTTTTAAATAACGCACGCACACCGATAAAGAACACTGCTAATAATAAAACGACTACAACCACAGCACCGAGGATGCGATCGAAATGATAAGTATATTCTGCTGGCGCTTTATCTTGAAAAGCAGCGTACTTTTTATTACCCCGCAAAAAATTCCAGCTCCTTTTGCCGGATTTTTCAGCATTTAAAATAAGTTTTACTCGCAAATTTTCGTTGTCTAATTTTCGCGCCATTTTAGGTTTACTCATAATATCTACCTACACTCTCATGCTGTTATTTTCAATACTGTCCCTAGCTTAGGTGATTTCTAAAAAGAGATAAAGCTAGGATCTACTGGATTATGCTATGCATTTCAATACAATCAAAAAAACACCTTTATTATTTTTTTCAAATGCACTAACAAACACATGATATAAGGCGCTCTAGAAATAAAAACCCAACACTTTCAGAGCATACGCAAAAATTCATTGCCCACAGAAAAATTGCTAACCCTCTAAAAAATAGTTATGATCAGGCCAGGTATTGGCAGCAAAGCGCTGCCTTTTTTTGTTTTGAGGAATGCAGCTATGCCTGAAAGTCAGACACATCTAATGAATAATTACCGCCGTCTGCCCATTAGCTTTGCTCACGGAGATGGCGCCTGGCTGTATGATCACAAAGGTGATGCTTATTTAGACGCTATATCTGGCGTCGGTGTTTGCAATTTAGGCCACTGCCATCCAAACATTACCGCAGCCATTTGTCGCCAAGCTGCAACTTTGTTGCATAGCTCTAATCTCTACCATATCGAACTGCAACAAAAACTAGCGACTGAATTAGCCGCGATTGCTGGCATGGAAAGTAGTTTTTTCTGCAACTCTGGCGCTGAAGCTAATGAAGCTGCCATTAAGCTTGCCAAACTGCATGGTCATAAACGCGGCATTCAAACGCCGCATATATTAGTCATGGAAGGTTCATTCCATGGACGGACCATGGCAACATTAAGTGCAACGGCCAGTCGAAAAGTACAAGCGGGATTTGAACCTCTGGTACCTGGCTTTGTTCGCGCCCCATTTAATGATATTGCCGCATTACGCACCATCGCAGAAAATAATCCAAATGTATGCGCTATTTTGGTAGAACCTATCCAAGGCGAAGGTGGCGTGAATATTCCCTCGCCAACTTATCTCACAGAACTGCGCACGTTATGCGATACGTATCAATGGTTAATGATGTTGGATGAAGTGCAAACAGGAAATGGTCGCACAGGAAAATACTTTGCTTACCAACACGAAAATATTCATCCAGATATTGTTACCACAGCAAAAGGATTAGGCAATGGCTTACCTATTGGCGTTTGTCTAGCGCAAGGCGCTGCGGCGCAGCTGTTCAAACCGGGACATCACGGTTCCACCTTTGGTGGCAATCCATTGGTTTGTGCAACCGCATTAAGCGTTATTGAAACGCTCTTTAACGACTCATTGATCGAGCGAGCACAAAGACTTGGGCATTATTTATTACAGGGATTTAAAGATATTTTAGAAGGCAGCGATTATATCGAAGCCATTCGTGGTAAAGGACTGATGATCGGCATTGTGATGAAGGAACCCTGCCCTGAATTAGTAGAGTTAGCACTGGGCCAAAAACTATTAATTAATGTGACAGCTGACCGAGTCATTCGTTTATTACCACCACTCACATTATCTGATGAAGAAGCTGAAATTATCTTGAAAAAAGTCTGCAAGCTGATTAAGACCTATGCAGGCGATGATCGCAGCAGGCCTCGTCAAGTTCGTTAAACGCCGCTGCAATCAATAGCGTTAGGATATTTTTTTATGTCTCCCAGACATTTTCTCACTTTATTAGATTTTTCTCCGTTGGAATTGCAGCGCATTATTGCCCGTGCAATTGAATTAAAACACATGCGTTTTCATCCAACCCATGATCAGCTTTTTAAAAATCGAGTACTCGCGATGATTTTTGATAAATCATCAACTCGCACTCGCGTTTCCTTTGAAGCAGCGATGGCTCAGTGTGGTGGCAGCGCTATTTTTTTATCGCCAAGAGATACTCAATTAGGTCGCGGTGAACCACTAGAAGATTCAGCACGCGTTTTATCTCGGATGGTCGATATCATCATGATTCGAACCCATGCGCATGCAGACATAGAACGCTTTGCGCAATACGCCCGAGTACCTGTTATCAACGCTTTAACAGATGCCCATCACCCCTGCCAGTTATTGGCTGATATGCAAACCTATCAAGAACTCCGCGGCTCTATTGCCAATGCTAAAGTAGCTTGGGTCGGTGATGGTAATAATATGTGCCATTCCTACATTCATGCTGCGCAACAGTTTAATTTTCAACTCAGCATCGCTTGTCCAACAGGCTTTGAACCTAATTTAAAATTAGTACAACAATATCAAGATCGCGTTACTGTTAGCCAAAATCTTGCAGCAACCCTCGATCAAGCAGACTTAGTAGTAACCGACGTCTGGGCCAGCATGGGACAGGAACAAGAGCAAGAAAAAAGAAAAGCAGCTTTTTCAAATTATCAAATGACCGCTGAAAAATTAAACCTAGCGCAACCTAACGCACTTTTTATGCATTGTTTACCGGCACATCGTGGTGAAGAAATCAGTGAAGATCTATTGGATGATGCTCGTTCTGTTGTTTGGCAAGAAGCAGAAAATCGGTTGCATTCACAAAAAGCACTCATTGAATTTCTTTTATTAGAGGCCGCCGCGCTATAATCACCTTAGCAACTCATTCAGTATCATCGCAACAAACCTCAGCAGCTCAACTATATGCTCGCAACGCTGGATTTGCTTTCATTTAATTATTAGGAATTGCTCCTGTTATGCAGACCAAAAACCCCGCTGAACCGACTCAATCCATTAGCCGCCCACTCTGGCGTCAACCTGCGCTATGGATTCTAGCGGCAACCATCACCATTTCTGGCGCAATTATTTTTATTTCTCCCGCATTAATGGCAACCCCTTCTCAACAAACAATCACCCCTGAAATACAAGGGTTTAAACCTTTAGCACCAGAACCCGCACAAATACGTACCAGCATGCGTATTTTAGATCAACTGAACTACAACCATTACCAAGAATTAGCCGTTGATGACCAGCTCTCCTCAACCATTTTTGATCACTACTTTGATTTATTAGACATATCTAAAAGCTATCTCATCAGTAGCGACATACAAGAATTTAATAAATTTCGCTACCAACTGGATGATGCTTTAAAAAATGGCAATCTCTTCCCCAGCTTTGCCATTTTTAACCGTTATCAGCAGCGCACCATTGAACGATTACAATATGTATTGAAACTCATTACTAAAGAAATGGATCAATGGCAGTTTAATCAAAACGAATCGCTCGAAACAGATCGCAAAAAAGCGCAATGGGCTAAAAATATCGATGAGCTCAATCAACTGTGGAAAAAAAGAATTAAAGCAGCTGAATTAAATTTAATTCTTGCAAATAAAACACCGAAAGAAGCTAAGCAAATTTTATTAAAACGTTATCAAGCCAAACTGCATCGCAGCTTACAAATAAATAGCGAAGATGTTTTTCAAGCCTATATGAATGCAGTCACACAAACCTATGATCCACACACACAATACCTGTCTCCGAGTAATTCAGAAAATTTTAATATTAATATGAGCTTGTCCTTAGAAGGTATTGGCGCTGTCCTACAAACAGAAGATGAATACACCAAAATCGTGAGTTTAGTGCCCGCTGGGCCAGCAGAAAAAAGTGGTTTACTCCATCCAGCTGATCGTATTGTTGGCGTATCTAAAGGCAACGGAAAAGAAATGGTGGATGTGATTGGCTGGCGAATTGATGAAGTTGTTGAACTCATTCGTGGCGCTAAAGGTTCTGTTGTTCGCTTGGAAATTATTCCCAGCACTGCAGAAAATACGCAAGAAACAAAAATTGTCAGCATCACTCGCGACACAGTTAAATTGGAAGAACAAGCCGCACAGAAAAAAATTATTCCCATCACTCAAAATGGAAAAATATTAAAAATTGGCGTCATTAGTTTGCCGACTTTCTATATTGACTATAAAGCAATGCACGATGAAGATCCGAACTATCGCAGCAGCACCCGAGATGTTGCTCGTTTACTACAAGTCCTCAAAAAAGAAAATGTTGATGGCCTCGTACTTGATCTCCGTGATAACGGTGGCGGTTATTTACAGGAGGCGAATCACTTAGTTGGTCTTTTTATTAAAACGGGCCCCACCGTTCAGATTCGTGATGACCATGGTCAAGTTGAATTATTAGCAGACACCGACCCCAATATTGCTTACACCGGCCCAATGGTTGTGTTAGTGAATCGCTTAAGCGCTTCTGCATCAGAAATTTTTGCTGGTGCTATTCAAGATTATAAGCGCGGATTAATTATTGGATCACAAACCTTTGGCAAAGGTACAGTACAAGCATTGAGAGATTTAGATCGTGGACAATTAAAAATTACAGAATCTAAATTTTATCGAATCTCCGGCGATAGCAACCAGCATTTAGGCATTATTCCAGACATTACCCTACCCAGTATTTATGACAAAGATCAAATTGGTGAGAGCGCTTTGGACAATGCATTGCCTTGGGATAGGATTCAACCGGTCAAATATGCTTTATTTAATAACAATAAGCCCAATACTAATTTATTAATTGCACAGCATAACCAACGCGTTGCCCATGACCCAGATTTTGAGTACTTATTGAGTTATCTTGCTTTAAGTAAAGAAAATGCGCAAAAAACAAAATTATCTCTTAATCAAAAACAACGAATAGAGGAACGTCAACAAAATGAAGCAAAATTATTGGCGTTAGAAAATAGTCGGCGTACCGCTTTAAACTTACCTTTACTTAAACATCTCAAAGCAGAGAGCGATCCAGATTCGGAATCACTGACCCTCAGCGTGCCACCCTCAAGCAAAGAAAAAGATAAGGATACGCTATTAGACGAGACTGCACACATTGTGGCAGATATGACGCTGATGATGAAAAATACGCATTCTGAAATTCCCGCGACGATTCGAAGCAAATAAGCATCAATAGACGCTCAATAAAAAATTGAGCGTTTTATTTCTACTTCAATAACTCAAAAATTGCCTTACCTATCTCAGCAGGATTCTTCACTGTTTTAACACCAGCCATTTCAAGCGCAGCAAATTTTTCTGCTGCAGTGCCCTTACCACCGGCAATAATCGCTCCAGCATGCCCCATCCGTTTTCCAGCGGGTGCAGTCACGCCCGCAATATAAGACACCACAGGTTTCGTCACGTATTGTTTAATATAAGCAGCGGCCTCATCCTCAGCAGTACCACCAATTTCACCCACCATAATAATGGCTTCGGTTTGCGGATCTTGCTGAAATAAAGCTAACGCATCAACAAAGTTGGTGCCTTGAATAGGATCACCACCAATCCCAATACAGGTGGATTGCCCTAAACCTAAATCTGTGGTCTGTTTAACAGCTTCGTAGGTTAAGGTGCCAGAACGCGAAACAATGCCTATTTTACCGGATAAATGAATATGACCCGGCATAATACCAATCTTACATTCACCCGGCGTAATAATACCCGGACAATTCGGCCCAATTAAACGCACACCGGGCTTCCGATCGATATATTCTTTAACCACTAACATATCCATGACAGGGATGCCTTCAGTAATACAAACAATCAGTTCAATACCGGCATCCGCTGCTTCTAAAATAGAATCTTTGCAAAAAGCTGCGGGGACATAAATAACACTGGCGGTAGCGCCCGTTGCTTGTACAGCATCCACCACCGTATTAAATACCGGTCGACCTAAATGTTGAGTTCCACCTTTACCTGGTGTGACACCACCCACTAGCTTGGTCCCATAGGCGATAGCTTGCTCAGAATGCAACGTACCTTGCGCACCAGTAAAACCCTGGCAAATCACTTGGGTATTTTTGTTCACTAATACGCTCATGGAGAAACCTCTTAAAACTTATCCACTATATTTATTCCCCCCCTTTAACAAAGGGGGGTTAGGGGGGATTTTATTCTGAAGTATTTAAAACTTTCTAAAAATCCCCCTCAATCCCCCTTTTTCAAAGGGGGAAGTATCATCTATCTTGCCGCAGCAACCACTTTTTGCGCAGCATCATCAAAACCATTGGCAGCAATAATATTCAAACCACTCTCAACCAATTTTTTACTGCCTAATTCTGCATTATTACCCTCTAATCTAACAACCACCGGCACCTTGACGCCCACTTCACTCACAGCACCAATAATACCTTCAGCAATTAAATCACAACGAACAATGCCACCAAAAATATTCACCAATACTGCTTTTACTTTGTCATCGGATAAAATTATTTTAAATGCTTCGCTAACACGTTCTTTCGTTGCGCCACCGCCAACATCTAAGAAATTTGCTGGTGAACCCCCTTTCAATTTTACTAAATCCATGGTGCCCATAGCCAAACCAGCACCATTGACCATGCAACCAATATTGCCCTCTAATGAAACATAACTTAAATCCCATTCCGCAGCGCGACGTTCACGCTCATCTTCTTGGCTTGGATCTGCCATCGCCTGTAACTCGGGATGGCGAAATATTGCATTACTATCAATCACAACCTTAGCATCTAAACACAATAAATTACCGTCAGTGGTTATGACTAAAGGATTGACCTCTAATAAACTCAAATCTTTTTCGGCAAATAATTTTGCCAAACCTAAAAATATTTGTGTGAATTGTTTTAGCTGAGTGCTATTTAAGCCTAATTTAAAGCCTATTTCTCGCGCCTGATAAGGTTGCGCGCCAATCAACGGATCAATCACTGCCTTAAGAATTTTTTCTGGTGTTGCATGCGCAACTTTTTCAATTTCTACGCCACCTTCAGTGGACGCCATAAAGACAATACGACGAGCACTGCGATCTACCACTGCGCCCAAATAAAGTTCATTGGCAATCTCGGTACAAGACTCAATCAAAATTTGATTAACCGGTTGACCGTCTTCATTAGT
>JAHFSE010000080.1 GCA_023265895.1 Gammaproteobacteria bacterium | reverse complement strand
GTGGGCGCGCTGGATTCTTAGGGCTATATTTGCCGTTTTGTCGCGATATTGTAGTAATTGAACATGATTATTTAATGTCGCTTCTATACCATGCAGCCAATCCAAAAAATTCAATTGTGGATCTGGCTGTGCAATAAGATAAAGGCCGCGCATCACAATTGAAATTCATGCCCTAAATAAACATCTTTGACCAGTTGATTATTAAGCACTTCTGCGGAACTGCCAGCAGCAATAATTTCACCTTGATTAACGATGTAAGCTTTTTCACAAATATCTAAGGTGTCGCGCACATTATGATCGGTAATTAAAATGCCTAATCCTCGTTGTTTGAGTTGTTGGATGATGCTTTTAATATCTTTCACTGAAATAGGATCAACGCCGGCAAAGGGTTCATCTAATAAAATAAAATTAGGATCTGTTGCTAAAGCGCGAGCAATTTCAACCCGTCTTCTTTCGCCGCCCGACAGTGCCATGCCTAAAGAGTCACGGATGTGGGTAATATGAAATTCTGCCAAAAGATTTTCTAGTTTGATATGACGTTCTTGAGTCGACAAGTGTGCGCGCGTTTCTAAAATAGCGAGAATATTATCAGCCACGGATAAGCGTCTAAAAATAGACATTTCTTGCGGTAAGTAACCAATGCCTTGTTGAGCACGACCATGCATGGGGAGATCAGAAATATCTTTCTCATTAATTAAAATGCGTCCTTGATCTTGTGGGATTAAACCCACGATCATATAAAAACAAGTGGTTTTTCCTGCGCCGTTGGGGCCTAGCAAACCAACAATTTGTCCGCTCTCAATGGATAAAGAAACATCTTTCACTACAATGCGTTTTTTATAGGCTTTGGCCAAATTTTTTGCCGTTAGAGTGTGAGTCATGGTTTCACCGTTTCAGCTGGACGTTGCAATGAGGCGGGCGGTGTAGCATCCGTTGCGCGTTGTGTTTTTGGTGAAGGCGGAATGACCATTTTAACGCGATCGGTGGATTTACTTTTGCTGTTTGGTATGTCTCCTGATGCAGATAATATCCGTTGTTTTAAATCATAGCGTATGTGATTACCTTGAAAGTGACGATCGCCTTGCCATAAATGCGCAGATTGCACCAATTCCATTTTTTGATCGTGCGGATAGTAGAGAATTTTTTCTGCTACTGCTTCAAGGGGTGGTTTATCGGTGGTGATGATTTGTGAATAATGCGCGTGACCTGCTGCGGTCAAATATTCTACGCCAGAGGCGCTATTTTGAATGGTTAAAATGTCTGCGGTCATTTTAAGACTGCCCTGTGAAAGTTCAACGGCACCTTGATAAATAGCGCGATTATCCGCTTCGCTAAAGGTTGCAGAATCCGCCTGAATGGTGATGGGTTGTTGTGGGTCGGTTTCGAGTGCATAGCTCAAGGAAGAGGTTGAGATAGCTAACACACTGTTGAAGAGGACGCTTAAAATAACTTGGGTTTTACTGCGGAGCATAATGGCCTCGTACATGATTCAAAAGTTCAATTTGATGGGTTTTAAGATTGCTGCGCATGCCTTGAGATTCCATGGCGCCTGATGCATGGCGTAATAACACAGGGCGGTTGGTTGTCACCCAGGCTTGATCTAAATCAATGGCTAAATCATCAGTGCTCATTTGCCAAGCTTGCGCAGTGGCTGCAAAGGGTTGTGTGAGTTGTACTTGTTGTTGTAAGCGTACTTGATGATTGAGATCGTTAACTTGACCTGTGAGTGCTGTTATTTGCCAGGGATTATCGGCTGCGTGATCACTAAAATTTAATAAAGGCACTGTTATTTGCGCAATGCCATTTGGGTAATGATTTAATTGTTGAGCCCGTAAGGTATATTTCAATGCGCCTTGCTCATCAAATTGTTGGCTTTTCAGTTGAGTGATAATGAAGTCCGGTGTATTGCGATTGTTAGTTAATGCGGTATTCGATAATGCTAAATCCAAAGCCTGATCACTGGTCCAAATCCAACCTAAAATGGCAAGTGTGAGCAATAAACTGGCGAGGCTAAGGCTTTGTCGTAAATTCATAATGAAGGGAGCAATGAGTAGGAATCAAATATTGCGGCAAGTTTACCTTGCCATTGGAGCAAACCTTCGCATATTTCTCTCACCGCGCCGCGTCCACCAGAATTTTTGGTACACCATAGGGCTTTCTGTTGAATGAGAGGGTGGGCATTGGCAACTGCAATGCCAAGACCGCTCCATTGAATGGCGGAAAGATCTGGTAAGTCATCCCCAACATAAGCAATTTGTGCTGCAGTAAGATTTAATTTTTGCGCTAATTCTTGCAATGCAATTAATTTGTCGTCACGACCTTTGATGACCCATGGAATTTGTAGATCTTGCGCACGTTGATCGACTAAAGCAGAGGTGCGGCCAGTAATGATTGCGCATTGAATGCCAGCTTGTTGGAGTAATTTAATTCCCAAGCCATCTTGGCAGTCAAAGACTTTAATTTCTGCACCATCGGGCGAAAAATAGAGGCGCCCATCCGTCAGTACGCCATCCACATCCAGCGCTAATAGGCGGATGGGCATTGCTCGGATTCGAAGTGGTGAAGAAGACATGTAAGGCTCCAGAGATTGCTTAGAGTAAACCCGCGCGCAGTAGATCTTGGGTATTGAGTGCACCGACGGGATGTTGGTCATCGTTGACCACAATGAGTCCATTGATTTGATGAGACTCCATCAGTTTCAGTGCTTCTACTGCCAGCCACTGAGGTTTAATGGTTTTACATTCCTTCGACATAACGGATTCAATCAGCGCTTGGTTAATATTAATTTGTTGGTTGAGTGTTCGTCGCAAGTCGCCATCGGTATAAACGCCGCACAATTTGCCTGCAGCATTGACAACGGCGGTCATCCCTAATTTTTTCTCGGTCATTTCAATCAGTGCTGCGCTGACATGAGTGCCGATGGGCACACTCGGAATGCGATTGCCCTGATGCATGATATCTTCTACTTTGAGTAGTAATTTACGGCCTAAATCACCCGCTGGATGAGAAAACGCAAAATCTTCAATGGTAAATCCACGACGCTCTAGTAAAGCAACGGCAATGGCATCACCCAAAACTAAAGTTGCTGTGGTGCTAGCAGTCGGTGCTAGGCCCAACGGACAGGCTTCCTCTGGAACACTAATGTCAAGACAAACATCGGCCAATTGAGCGAGGGGAGAAGTGTTTTGGCCTGTCATCACAATCAGTGGAATACCCATGCGTTTAATGATGGGCATAATGGTGAGCAATTCTTCCGTGCGGCCTGAGTTTGAAATCGCAACCACTGCATCTTCTCGAGTAATCATGCCGAGATCACCGTGACTCGCTTCACCTGGATGCACAAAAAAAGCGGGGGAACCGGTCGAGGCGAGTGTTGCCGCAATTTTACGACCTATGTGCCCTGATTTTCCCATGCCGGTCACGATAATTCGCCCACGACATTGGCTCAGTACTTCACAGGTTTGAATAAAACTCTGATCAAGTCGCTGTTGCAGTTGCTCTAGTGCTGCGATCTCTATGTTAAATACACAAGCAGCAGAATGTAGCCAAGAAGAAGCAGTATGAGTCATGGGCATCTTAAGTACAGTTATCAAATGATTTAAAGAAAGGATGATTGGGCTGTCAATTTTAAACTGGCTTTCGCAGGAATAGTATCGGTTTATCCGAGTTGCTAAGCACAAAAACTGAGCCTCGGCGTATAATATACTAGAATCTGCTGAAAGCCTCTCATACAATGCCGGGTCCATTTGAGACAAAGGGAATAATCGCTATGATGATGTTGACTGATCGAAAATACCTTAGAAATGCTTGGTACATGCTCTGTTATGGTTTTGCGCTCGTTGTTATCGCATTATCTATGACTTCCGCGCGAGCAGAATCGACCTCTCAAGATCCTCAGCAACTCATTCAAGGCATTAGTGATCAATTGCTGAAACATTTACTCGACGTCAAAAAAAGTAAACATGCACCTGCAGCGGATTATTATTTTAAGTTAACCGAGGTGGTGATTGCGCCTTCTGTTGATTTTGAATTAATCGCTAAGCGCGTTATGGCCAGAGCCTATAACGATGCAACACCCGCGCAACGTCAGCGTTTTACTCAAGTATTTCGCAATAGTTTATTGACCACTTATTCAAAGGCCATTGCTAATTATGCTGAACAGACCATTACCATGTTGCCTTTTTCTGGCATACAAACTCAGGGCGCTAGAGAGCGCGCTTCGATAAAAATGGATATTCGAGCAAAAACCGGTGATGTGGTTTCTATTGTTTATGCTTTATATAAAGATGATCAAAATATTTGGAAATTAGAAAATATCACGTTGGGTGGAGTAAATTTAGGTCTCACTTTCCGTAATCAATTTCAGGATTTGTTAAAAACAAGTAAAGGCGACATAGATCAAGCGACCTTATTGTGGCAACAAACCACACATTAAAAGGAATGGATCATGTTAGAAATTGAATTTTTAAAAAACCGTATTTTAGCAGGCATCCCGGAAGCGGATGTGACAGTAGAAATCTCCGGTAATCATTGCCAGTTGAAAATTATTGCATCGATTTTTGCTTCGTTGAATTCACTGAAACGACAACAAACGGTTTATGCTTGTTTGCAGGATTTAATTGCTGACGGCACTGTGCATGCAGTGAATATGAATTTATATACGCCGGATGAGTGGCAACAAGCAAAGAAATTTTTAATGTAATGATGTGAGGAATAAATTGTGGATCGATTAATGATTACTGGCGGGCAAACCTTAACCGGAGAAGTGCGTATTTCCGGCGCAAAAAATTCTGCGTTACCTATTTTAGCAGCAAGTTTGCTACCAGAATCACCCTTAGTCATTAGTAATTTACCTCATCTGCAAGATGTCACCACCATGTTGGAACTGATTGGACGTATGGGTGCTGACGTAGTGGTCAATGATAAATTACAAGTTTCTATTAATGCCAATCGCATTCAACAATTTGAAGCGCCTTACGATTTAGTGAAAGCAATGCGTGCTTCTATTTTGGTTTTGGGGCCTTTGGTTGCACGTTTTGGTTATGCACATGTGGCTTTACCGGGGGGGTGTTCTATTGGCAGTCGTCCGGTGGATTTACACATCAAAGGTTTAGAAGCCATGGGCGCGCAAATCCAAGTGCACGAAGGATATATAACAGCACAAGTGAAAGGACGTCTTAAAGGAGCGCGCATGGTATTGGATCAAGTCACGGTGACCGGCACAGAAAATTTAATGATGGCAGCGACTTTAGCAGAAGGCACTACTGTGATTGAAAATGCGGCTCGTGAACCTGAAGTCGTGGATTTAGCCTATTGTTTGCAAGGTATGGGGGCGCAAATTGAAGGTATTGGTACCGATACTTTAACGATTCATGGTGTGCCAACATTGTCTGGTTGTGCATATACCGTGATGCCAGATCGAATTGAAACGGGAACCTATTTAGTCGCTGGTGTCATTACTGGTGGTGATATTATTTTAAAAAATACCCGTCCTGATATTTTAGATTCGGTTTTGCTTAAATTAGAAAAAGCTGGCGCTGAATTAAATACGGGTGAGGATTGGATTTCTGTGAAAATGCGTCATGGCGGACGGCCTAAAGCTGTCACCGTAACGACAGCACCTTATCCTGCTTTTCCTACCGATATGCAAGCGCAATTTTTGGTTATGAATACCATTGCAGAAGGCATGGGTTCCGTGACTGAAACCATTTTTGAAAATCGTTTTATGCATGTGCCTGAATTGAATCGTATGGGTGCTCAAATTGAATTGCGGGGTAGAGCTGCGATTACGCCAGGCGTTGAATTTTTATCGGGTGCACCGGTTATGGCAACAGATTTACGTGCATCAGCCAGTTTAATTTTGGCAGGTTTAGTGGCTCGTGGTGTGACCTATGTAGATAACATTTATCATGTTGATCGTGGTTATGAATGCATTGAAGAAAAATTGCAGTTATTGGGTGCAAAAATAAAACGAGTTCCAGGTGGCACCTCGGTGGAGGAAAATCCGTGAGCCGCATATTAACTTTGGCGTTATCTAAAGGCCGTATTTTAGATGAAACGTTACCATTACTCAAAAAAGCTAACATCCAATTGAATGAGGACCCTCAGTCTAGTCGGAAATTAATTTTCGAAACTAATGTGTCTCATATACGTGTCATTATTCTGCGTGCTACTGATGTACCTACTTTTGTTGCCCATGGTGGTGCTGATTTTGGTGTGGTGGGTAAAGATATTTTGATGGAGCAAGGCGCACAGAATGTTTATGAACTGTTAGATTTAAAAATTGCCTGTTGTCGATTAATGGTTGCAGGTTTAGTCAATGAACAGCTGCCATTGAATCGTCGTTTGAGAATTGCTACCAAGTACGTCAATATCACCCAATCCTATTATGCGCAGCAAGGTCAGCAAGTGGATATTATTAAGCTCTATGGCGCGATGGAATTGGCGCCTCATGTAGGCTTAGCTGATCGAATTGTAGATGTCGTAGATACCGGCAATACTTTAACGGCGAATGGATTGCAGCCGTTAGAATTCATTATGTCTATTAGCGCTCGTCTGATTGTCAATAAAGCTGCTTTTAAAGTGCATCACACCCAATTAAAACCCATCATCGATGATTTAGCAGCTGCATTATGAGAAAATTAATTGCACGCTTGAATAGTCAGGATGTTAATTTTGCTGCGCAATTCCAACAATTATTGCGTCCAGAATCTGCAGAACAAGTACAGATCGATGTGACGGTTAAAAAGATTATTGCTGAGGTGCGTCAACGAGGTGATACAGCTGTCTTAGAATATACTGAGAAATTTGATCATTGGTCACCGGCAAGTGGGCAAGCGCTTAAAATAACTAACGAGTATGGTGAGCGGACGCTGAGCCTATTAGAAAAAGACGAGCAGCCAACATTACAGGCATTGCGTACCGCAGCGGAGAATATTCGCGATTATCACCAACGACAAGTACAAGCTTCTTGGTCTTATCGCACAGAGGCAGGCACTTTGTTAGGCCAAAAAATAACGCCAGTAGAGCGGGTCGGTATTTATGTACCCGGCGGTAGCGCCAGTTATCCTTCTTCTGTGTTAATGAATGCTATTCCAGCAAAAATAGCGGGTGTGCAAAAAATTATTATGATGGTGCCCACGCCGAAAGAAAATATTAATCCTTGGGTGATTGCTGCTGCTGAAATAGCGGGTGTTGATGAAATATTTAGGGTGGGTGGCGCCCAAGCCATTGCAGCGTTAGCGTATGGTACCCAAACAATTCCTCGAGTCGATAAAATTGTCGGGCCCGGTAATGCCTATGTGGCAGAAGCTAAACGGCAAGTATTTGGTCAAGTGGGAATTGATATGATTGCTGGCCCATCGGAGATTTTGGTGGTGTGCGATGGGAAAACCGATCCTCGTTGGGTAGTCTTGGATTTATTTTCCCAAGCAGAACATGATCCCATGGCACAGGCGATTTTGATTTGCCCGGATGAAGACTATCTAAATCAAATTGAAAAAACGATTGAAGCATTATTGCCACAGCAATCAAGGGCAGACATTATTCAGATTTCGTTAAGAGATCGTGGTGCATTAATTCAAGTTAAAGATTTAGAGGAAGCCGTTGAGTTAGTCAATGACATTGCGCCGGAACATTTAGCTTTATCAGTAGATCAGCCTGAATTATGGGCTAACAAGATCCGTCATGCGGGCGCTATTTTTATGGGGCCTCATACAGCAGAAGTATTTGGTGATTATTGCGCAGGGCCTAATCATGTATTGCCCACATCGGGCAGTGCTCGATTTTTTTCACCCTTAGGTGTTTATGATTTTCAGAAGCGTACTTCGTTGATTCAGTGTACGCCATCCTCTGCGACAGAATTAGCTAAAACCGCTTCTTTATTAGCCTATAGAGAGGGATTAACTGCTCACGCACAGGCAGCAGAATGTCGCAGTAAAGCTGACTAAAAAAAGTTATAATTCATCGCTTCATCGGGTGCTTGAAAATACTCTCCCTGTAAATAATCCACTTGTGCATGCCAAAGTGGCGCTAATACACGAGCGCCTTCAATACCCGTTGCAGTAACTTGAATTTTTAATTCATGTAAGCGAGTTATTAGCGTGGCAAGCTCTTTTCGATTGCGCTCACTTTCTAATAAGGTTTGAGCGAAACGAGATTCTAATTTTACCCAACTGGCATGCAAGTGAGATAACAATTGAATACCCGCTTCATCGCCATTAAATTGTGTCACCGCGATTTTACAGCCTAGTGCGGTCAGCTCTTTTGTTAAGAGAGTGGTTTGTTTTAAATATTGTGCTGCCTCTTTTTGATCTATTTCAAAAGTGAAGCGTGAGCTCATCAGTCGTGCCTGCTCTAATGTTTGTTTCAGCCAAGCAACAAAACCGGAATCATTTAATGAAATGCGAGAAATTTGCATCAATAAATGCGGCTCATGCCCAGCATTACGTTTGAGTGCTAATGCTCGAACGGCTTGGAGAATCAACCAGCGATCGAGTTTCTCTGCAAAGTTGGCTTTTTCTGCATTACCAAAAAGTACCTCTCGAGATATTTCATTGCCCTTATCATCAATAATATGTAAAAAACTTTCGTAAATTTCTTGTTCATTACCCTTTAATCGAATAATGGGTTGAAAGACCATTCTAAATTGATTGTTATTAAGCGCATTTTTCAAATATTCCATTTGCTTTTGCGCAGAAGAAGAGGTGGATTGTTCTGATTGTTTAAAAATTAAAAAAGTATTGGTTTTGGGTCTGCCTAAACTAATTTCATGAGCCGCGCGAAAGGCTTTGGTCGCTAAATCAATAAAATCTGTCGTTTGTCCATTCTGTGCGCTGATACCAATGCGAAGGGTCAGCTGTAATGTTTGTGAAGTGGTTTCATATAAATGCTCAGAAATTTGTTTGAGTAATATTTTAGCTAAATCAGTGGTCGCTGTTTCATTTGTATTAGGGAGCAAGACTAAAAAACTATCGTGATGAAACGGCTCCATCAATGCGTTGTTGGGTAACACTTTTTTAATCAATTGCATGACTTCATTTAATACCAACTGTATTTCTTGAAAACCCACTCGTGCAATGAGATCACTCATCGGATCCATCGCCAAACATAACAAATAATGTTGGTTGGCTTCTGTGGGTGTGGTATGCAGTATTGGCGCAAAGGATTCAATTTTTGGGCAGGCCATGTGTGGCAGTGTTGCCGTAGTATTCAAAGAAGATTGCATTGCTTGTTTATAACGCTGATGCATTTCGTTGAGCGCCCGCCTTAATTGTTGTGTTAGGCGGTGAAGTTCTGCATAGGCGTGCGTATGTTGAATGGCGCTTAATAGCAGGGTTGGTGTAAGTGGTGTCACGATAGCATAGGCACCTGCTTGAATGCATTGAATTGCTAAGGCCGCCTCATAGGTTTCCATGCAAACCAGAATGGGGATGTCTTTTTTCAGTGCCTTGAGTTGTGTTAGCAGTGTCATGGTTTCTAGGTGAGTGGCCTGCATGTGGGTGAGAATTAAATCGATGGGTTCAGCGCTTTGTCGCACCAGAGTTTGTGTATCTACCAGCTCGGCAATATGTAATGTTTGGCCGAGGGCGCGAAGCTGCTCGATGCTATGAGCAATATGGCCTTGATCATCATCGTTTAATAGGATATTCAGAGAATCTTTAATATTTTTAAGCAGTTGCATGGTTTCAGAAAGTCTATAGGTAAATGAGTGAGTCCATTGAGTATAGGCGACAAATCTTGTTTGGAAGCTAATTTGCCCTAGAAGAATGCAGCGGAATTTTGCGGCTTTCGTTGGGAATTTCACGTACTAGCTTAGGCACCATATAGCCAGGCAAGGTGTCTGCAAGCTGCTGAATTAAGGCCACAGCTTGGGAATCTGTGCAGTCAAAGTGCTGAGCACCTAATACGGGATCCAATGCGTGTAAATAATAGGGCAGTACGCCCACTTCAAACAGTGCTTCACTCAAGTGTTTTAATGCCGTGAGATTATTGTTGACGCCATTGAGTAGTACCGCTTGATTGAGCAAGGTTACATTCGCGCGTTTTAGCATTTTTGTCGCCTGTCCCAGTTCTGGCGAAACCTCTTGCCCGTGATTGCAGTGAATCACCATGACGACAGGTAAAGGAAAACCAGCCAGCCAGGCCAATAAATCTGCATCGACTCTTTGTGGTAACACCACCGGTAGTCGAGTATGAATGCGTAGTCGTCGAATATGTGGGAGTCGTACTAATTCAGCTGTCCAATCGGCTAATATTTCCGTATTCAGTGCCAATGGATCGCCACCGGATAAAATGACCTCATGAATACTGGTATCTTGCGCTAAGCTAGTCAGAATATTCTGCCAATGATGGTCTGTTAAACGATGATCCCCATAGGGAAAATGGCGACGAAAACAATAACGACAATGCACTGCGCAAGCGCCGGTAGTGACCACCAACACGCGGCCTTGGTATTTTTGAAGCAAGCTAGGGTGCTGCGTGAATTGCGATTCTGCTAATGGATCACGAATATAATGGGGTGCGGCTAGGGTTACCTCTTCAGTGATCGGCAACACCTGGCGTAATAAAGGATCTAGCGGATCGCCAACCTTCATTAAATTCGCATAATGCCAA
>JAHFSE010000185.1 GCA_023265895.1 Gammaproteobacteria bacterium | reverse complement strand
AGTATCTAATGCTTCACTATTTCGTATTACAGATTGGCCTTTGCCTGATGAGCTCATGATCGGTTTTATTACGCAAGGTAAGCCTATAGCGGACAATAATTTTTTGCATTCTGCTAATGAGTCGGCAAACGCATAAGGTGTGGTAGGTAATTTCAGTTGCTCGGCAGCTAAGCGACGAATGCCTTCGCGATTCATGGTGAGATAAGCGGCTTGTGCAGTGGGAATGACGCGATAACCTTGTTGTTCCAGTGCTAACAAAGTCTGTGTTGCGATGGCTTCAATTTCAGGAACAATTAAATGAGGCTGTTCTTTTTCAATAATGGTTTTTAATGCATCGCCATCCAGCATAGATAACACATAACTGCGATGGGCCACTTGCATTGCGGGTGCATCGGCGTAGCGATCTAAAGCGATAACTTCTACGCCTAAGCGTTGTAATTCGATTGCTACTTCTTTGCCGAGTTCGCCAGCGCCACAAAGCAATACTTTGAAAGCTTGAGGACTGAGGGGCGTGCCTAAAGTTGCGGTGAAGTGATTCATGAATATAAAACCTGTAGCCTAAATTAGGCATCTATAGTAAGGTCAGCGAGTTTTTCTGTCACTGATTTATATTGCTTTGCCTTTCTATTTCACCACCAAGAGAGATCATGAATGAATGCCGCCGTCTTCTATCAAAAATTTATTGCGGCATTATTCACGCTTGCTGTTGTCACTCTTACTGGCTGCGCCACTGCGCCCTATCGCTATACCAGTAAAGATTCTTTTCCGCTTCAATCGACTGATTTAACAACAGGCGAAGCGCAAGTGGAACGGGGTAAGCCGATTAAGTGGGTGGATACAATCGGGAACGCGACAGGTGTTCCAACCAAACTTATTTTGTGGAATCGTAAAATGATCAATCATTCGGTATCACCACAAACAGAAGCCGCATTGGTCAAATATCTCCAAGATAATCAATTAATCAATGTGAAGGTGCGCATTAATCAATATGCGCCGGGTGATGAGTGGCATAGGTTGATCGCCAATAAACGGGTAGGTGCTGGTTATCGTTATACCTTGGGTGCTTTAACTTGGTTGGGAGAAACTATTTTTCCCAATCGTCTTTTCGCAAGCTCTGATTATTATAATCCCATGACCAATACCATTAATGTGTATTCGGATTTAGTGCCTGTGGTTGTGCACGAAGCAGGTCATGCAAAGGATTTTGCACGACGAGAAAATCCTGGTACTTATTCGATATTAAGCATCATTCCTGGGGTGGATTTATATCAGGAAGCACAAGCTTCAAATGATGCTATGTCCTATTTCGCTGATAAAAAAGATTCTGAAAATTTAAAGGAAGGCTATAAAATTTTATATCCTGCTTATGGTTCTTATGTGGGTAATAATTTAGCTTTATTGGTAGAGCCTGCTCATGCAGCGAGTTATATTATTTATTATGGCTCCATTATTACTGGTCATATTATAGGTCGGCATAAAGCCGCGCAGGTGGATGATGTTGCTCAAGCCGATATGAAACCAATAAGATAGCGCAAAAATAACCAGTCTTTTACTTGGAAAGAAAACATCTAATCATCCGCATGTTAGGCGGTTTTCGTTTTTATATGCGGAATTAAAAGGAGCAAGAAAATGTGGGTAAAAAAATTAGGTTATTCAGTGATTGCAGCGGTTTTTTTATTGTCAGGTTGCGCAACGATTGTAGGTGATCCTACGCAATCTGTATCTATTCGCAGCACGCCGTCTGAATCGCATATTTCTATTAAGGATGAAACGGGGGTAGAGGTTTTTTCTGGTGCTACACCGACGGTTGTGACGTTGCAGAAATCTAATGGTCATTATTGGGGTGGAAAACATTATGTGGTAACCATTGATAAGGCAGGATTTAAAACACAAATGATTAATCTTGATGCTCAAGCTAATGGCTGGTATTTGGGGGGTAATTTATTATTTGGTGGATTAATCGGTTGGTTTATTGTGGATCCGCTCAATGGAAAAATGTATACCTTGTCTCCGGGCACAATTAATACTTCATTACCCGCTCAGACTGCGTCTCTTAATTCTAAGGGTGGTATTTCTGTGGTATTAATTGATGAAGTCCCTCAACAATTACGTGCGCAAATGCAGTTGGTGCATAGCAATTAATTTTATTGATATTTTTTATCCCTGTGTAATCGGGGATAAAAAATGGATGAACGAGAAAAAAGGAATCTAATAATGCGTTATATGTTAACCCGCTGTATTCAGCAGAAGTAGGTTTTATTTCTTCTCTAAATGTGAGCGCGAGTTGACTCACGTTAAAGATCATTCTGGAATTTCTGCGTGAGAAATTATAACCAATCATCCTCCGGTATAATGCGTTTCATAAAAGCATCGAATAAGGGTACTGTAAATGCGGTATCGCCGTGGCTGGGGCTCCAGATCATCCCTTTGTTAATTAATTGATTGCGGGTCGGTGCCAGCGCGTTGACCTCGCGATTGATGATTTTAGCAATATCACCTGAGCGGTGTGGTCCGGGTCCAAGTTCTGCCATAGCGCGGAGATATTTTTTTTCTAGCGGTGTCATGCGGTCAAAACGAACTCGAAAAAAGCTTTCATCCAAAGCTGCAATTGCGAAGGCTGATGCGTTATCAATATCTTGTGCGGTGATAGGTGACTCACGAGCGACGTCCCAGGCATGTTTGCCCCATTCTTGAAGAAAATAGGGATAGCCCTGAGTTGCTTCAATAATTTTTTGCTGAGCTTCTGGTGTGATTTCTACTTGTTCGCTACGTGCTGGATTAACAATTGCCTTGCGAGCATCTTC
>JAHFSE010000079.1 GCA_023265895.1 Gammaproteobacteria bacterium | reverse complement strand
ACGCAATTAAACGCGGCACCGATCACTTATTAGCTGGCAAAAAAGCGTTAGTCATGGGTTACGGCGATGTAGGTAAAGGCTCTGCATTAAGTTTGCGTCAAGAAGGCATGATCGT
Organism: Gammaproteobacteria bacterium; assembly: GCA_023265895.1. Lineage (GTDB taxonomy): Bacteria > Pseudomonadota > Gammaproteobacteria > Pseudomonadales > JAHFSE01 > JAHFSE01. The sequence goes on along the minus strand of JAHFSE010000079.1, from coordinate 10,536 downwards.
AAAAATCAGCGAAGTGGATCCCATTTGTGCTATGCAGGCTTGCATGGACGGTTTTGAAGTGGTTTCCGTCTATAACAAAGGCATTAATACGGGCGCATTAACCGATATTAATCGTACGTTATTAGAAAATACGGATTTATTAGTCACAGCCACCGGCAATATCGACGTCTGCGACAAAAATGTTTTACAAGCATTAAAATCCGGCGCAGTGGTTTGTAATATCGGCCACTTCGATAATGAAATCGACACAGCCTTTATGCGAAAAAATTGGGAATGGGAAGAAATCAAACCCCAAGTCCATAAAGTCTATCGCGACTGTGCTGCCAACGATCATTTATTGTTATTATCCGAAGGTCGCTTAGTCAATTTAGGCAACGCAACAGGTCACCCTTCGCGCATTATGGATGGCTCCTTCGCCAACCAAGTGTTAGCGCAAATGTATTTATATGGCCGCAAATTCGCGTCTTTATCTGCGGATGAAAAAGCCAAAAATCTCATCATTGAAGTGCTACCAAAAAAACTCGACGAAGAAGTGGCGCGACACATGGTAGAAGGTTTTAATGGCGTGATTACCCAACTCACCAAACCGCAAGCGGACTATATTGGGGTAACTGTGGAAGGTCCATTTAAACCAGAAAACTACAAGTACTAACGCCTCCCCCTTTGAAAAAGGGGGATTGAGGGGGATTTTATGAAATTCCGAAAATTACCCATTTTAAATCCCCCCTACCCCCCTTTGTTAAAGGGGGGTTTATAGCTGGATGACATAGATTTTTGATACGCTATCCCACATAAATGAGTCTTGAATATGTCTGTCTCTTTTCGTCTGAGTTTTGAATTCTTCCCACCGAAAACACCTGAAGGCGAAGCAAAACTTGCTGAAGCACAGAGAAAACTCGCGGCTCACAAGCCAGAGTTTTTTTCTGTGACTTATGGCGCGGGCGGTTCCACTCGCACCCATACCTTCGACACGGTGGTTCGCACCAAAATTAATACCGGCATTGATACGGCGCCTCATTTATCCTGTCTTGGTCACAGCAAAAACGACATTGCCGAATTACTGAATGAATACCAAGCCCAAGGTGTGAATCGCATTGTTGCCCTGCGCGGCGATTTGCCTTCCGGCATGGGTGCGCGCGCCGGCGAACTGCATTACGCGAACGAACTCGTGGCTTTTATTCGAGAGCAAACCGGCAATACTTTTCATCTTGAAGTAGCGGCTTATCCGGAAGTACATCCGCAAGCCGCTTCTGCTACTGCAGATTTCGACAATTTCAAAAAGAAAGTCGATGCTGGCGCAACCTCTGCAATTACCCAATATTTTTATAATCTCGATGCCTATATCGATTTTGTGCAACGCTGCGAAAAAGCCGAAATAAAAATTCCTATCGTTCCCGGCATTATGCCCATTGCCAATTATGCTAATCTCGTGCGTTTCTCCAATACCTGCGGCGCAGAAATTCCCCGCTGGATTTGCAAACGCTTAGAAGCCTATGGTGATGACGTCGCTAGCATTCGCTTGTTAGGCGAAGAAATTGTCACCCGCCTCTGCCAACAACTAATTGCTTATGGCGTACCGGGTTTGCATTTTTATACTTTGAATCAGGCGGAGCCGAGTTTGGGGATTTTGGAGAATTTGAAAAAATAATTATATTAATTTCTTTAGGAACTCCATTGCCTGCGCACAATGAATGCCGTCTTTTGAAATAAAATGTGCTTGCGCATCGGAAGTTAATTGCCAGGCCTCACATTGCGGAAATTTACGCTTAAAATAATTTAAATGCTTGCTGATGTCATCATCACTCACTTTGCACTCAATGGCATAAATAGGTTGATCATCTTCCGTAATCACGAAATCCACTTCTCGACCGTCATTATCTCGAAAATAACGCAACTCTACATTGCGCGCTTGCGTATCTTGCTCGTAATGAACCCACTTCAATAAATGCACCGCCACTAGATTTTCAAATCGAGGCCCTGCTTGCGTCACTAAAGACCAATCGAAATGATAATGTTTTTGCGCCTTTTTAATCGCACGAATCCCAGGACTGCCCAAAGGTGCAATTTTAAAAACAGCATAAAGCTTGCAGAAAATTTCAATCCACTTATCAATCGTATGATGACTGACTTGTAAATCTTCTCGCAAATTATTTAAAGATAAAGGGGAACCCACTAAAGCCGGCAATCGCAGCATCAGTAATTCTAAATTACCTACATCATGCACTGGCTCTAACGATAAAAGATCTTCTTGAATTAAACGCTGCCGATAATCCCGCGACCAACGCTTAGCATCAACTGCACTAGAAGATAAAAAAGGCTCAGGGAAACCGGATAATTTCAATAATTGCTCATAGTCTTTTTGTTTTGTAATAGCTAATTCAGCCACAGTGAAAGGATATAAACGCAAAAAATGATAACGCCCTTGCAAAGAATCTCCACCACGACGATAAAGATCCAAACGCGCAGAACCTGTCACCAAGATTTTTTTATCTTCATGAAACTGATCATATAAACCCTTTAAATAATTCCGCCAAGATTTATATTTATGAATTTCATCTAACACCCAAAAATCTGTGGGCGGCAACTGTTGTTTTAATAATTTCTCGCGATGGGCTGCAATATCCCAATTCAAATAACCGGCTTGTTGCTGCTTACCCAAAAGAAATTTGGCAAAAGTGGTCTTGCCTACTTGGCGCGGCCCAGCCAAGAAGACCATTTTCTTCGCCAAATCCTGTTGGACTTGATCGAATAAGTAGCGATTTTGATAGTTCATAGGGAAAATATACTGGCATTTTCACCCACCGTCAAAAATTCCAGTCAACTTTTTCAAAAGCGGTGCAAAATTCAAGTGTCATATCCCCATATTTTTAACCTACCGCTGGAAAAATCTCCTCAGATTGCATAAGATGATTGATGTTTGATGCAGATTGAGGTACCTATGCGAACGACCCTAACCCTAGATGATGATGTTTTCATAGCTGTCAAAGCCATAGCAGCACGAGAACATAAGAATATTGGTGAAATACTATCTGCGCTTGCCAGGCAGGCATTTCAACGCCCTATAACAAAGCAAAAAGAACGCAATGGCATACCGCTGTTACCCGTTAGCGCTAGCGCAATGCCCGTGACAGCAGAGCTCATTCATCAATTAAACAATGAACTACCATGACTACTTTTTTACTCGACATTAATGTACTGATCGCACTGATTGATCCCATGCATGTACAACACGATACCGCGCACGCTTGGTTTCAAGGCAAAAAATCCTGGGCGACTTGTGCACTCACAGAAAATGGCGTGCTACGTACTATTGGGCACCCTCGCTACCCCAATTCTCCAGGCAACCCAGCAGAAATAGCTCAAATTATGGAGAAATTATGCCTTTTGCCAGAACATCAATTTTGGCCAGACAATATTAGCTTGCTCAATAATCCGAATATCAAAACCGATTCCTTATTAAATAGCAGCCAAATCACCGACAGTTATTTACTGGCACTCGCCAGTGCACACAAAGGACAGCTGGCGACCTTTGATCAACGACTAGTGACAACCGCTGTTCAACAAGGAAAAAAAAGTCTACATCTCATCAAAGCTACCAAATGATAATGTAAGCCCTACGCTTTTCTCGCTTCGGCAATTTATCCGAACTTAAAGTAGATTCCCTCGCTGATTGTGCAAAAATGCTGGATCACATTGGTGAAGGTTTTTCTTCCAGAAAATTATCTTTGCCCGATGAACCTAACCTCAACAAATTCCCTTGGGAAATGCGATTGAAGCCTATAAAGAAGTGAATGCGGGTGGTGCGGGGAAGATGGTGTTGGTGAATTAATTTTGGAGGCCAAAAATCATGCTCAATGAATTTGCTAAAACATTTCTTGAATACTTAAAACTTGCTCCACGCTATCTCATAGCGTTAGGTACAATAGCAGCAATACTCCTCTTCTCAAAACAACAATTACTTGAATACGTAGGAGTAGCCGAATTTTCACAAAAATATCGATCAATACTTGGACTCATTCTTATTATAGCTTTTGCTCTTTTTATTACCTCAATATCCAGTGAAGCAATAGCACTCATCAAAAAATCGTGGCGTCGTCGAAAGCTTTATCAGCGTGTAATCAAAAGATTACACTGCCTAACTGAAAATGAAAAACAAATTCTTAGATTCTACATTCAAAAAAATACTCGAGCTAACCTACTCGATATTAGATGTGGTGATGTAAGCAGCCTGATATCATCAGCTATAATTTACCAATCCACCGACTATGGAAATATTTCTGTAGTTGCACATAATATTAATGAGATTGCCTGGGATTATCTCCATAAACATCCTTGCCTTTTGCATGGAGAAACCAATATTTATAGAACCGATAAACATTGGTAACTGAGCTAAATTTTTCTCGACAAACACAATCACTCATTTACCCCGACGCATATTGGTGTAAATCTAAAAAAACGTCGGGGAAAATGTCGGGGATAGCGTCGGGGAAAACATCAAGCGATGCAAGAAATTCCCCCCTTTGAAAAAGGGGGGTTAGGGGGGATTTTACGATGGAAGGCTATAAGGAAATACTCAAAACGCCTGCGCGCTTACTGCGAAAAAATATGACAGATGCCGAACAACTCCTTTGGCAGCGAATTCGGCGTAGACAACTCCACAATTTGCAATTCTATCGACAAAAACCCTTGAGCGGATTTATTGTGGACTTCTACTGTCCAGCAGCAAAATTAGTAATCGAACTCGATGGTAGCCAACATCAAGAAAAAGAGCATCGATTAAAAGATCAAATGCGTGATAATGCTTTACAGCAATTAGGCCTATATGTATTGAGATTTGATAATCGACAAATTCTGCTTGAAACAGATGCAGTACTGACAGTAATTTATTCAATAGCGAAGGAACGGACAAAAATAAACTGACTCTGATAAAATAACTTCTCAAAATCCCCCCTAACCCCCCTTTTTCAAAGGGGGGAATTCATTCTTGGAATACACTAAATGACCAACTCCTCCCTCACCCACCGCGATCTCCAAGTTTTATGGCATCCCTGCACCCAGATGAAAGACCACGAGACTCTGCCGATTATTCCGATTAAAAAAGGCCAAGGTGTTTGGTTGGAGGATTTCGATGGCAAAAAATATATCGATGCCATCAGTTCTTGGTGGGTGAATTTATTTGGTCATTGTCATCCCGCCATTAATGCAGCGCTGCACCAACAACTGGATCAATTAGAACATGTGTTATTAGCCGGATTTTCTCATCAACCGGTGATTGAATTATCCGAACAATTGGTGGCAATGACGCCCGCGGGTTTGGATAAATGTTTTTATGCCGATAATGGTTCGAGCGCCATCGAAATTGCGCTGAAAATGAGTTATCACTATTGGCTAAACAAAGGCTGCAAATCAAAAACCAAATTTATTTCTTTAACTAACAGTTACCATGGAGAGACGCTCGCAGCATTAGCTGTCGGCGGTGTGAATTTATATAGAGAAACCTATAAACCTTTATTACTGGAAACCATTCAAGTAGAAAGCCCGGATTGTTATTTTCGTGAAACGGGAGAATCTTGGGAAAATTATTCATTACGTCAATTCAAAAAAATGGAAATCGCTTTAGAAAAACATGCGCATGAAACTTGCGCGGTGATTATCGAGCCCTTGGTGCAGTGCGCCGGTTCTATGCGAATGTACCATCCAATTTATTTAACCAAATTGCGCGAAGCTTGTGATCAATATCAAGTGCATTTAATTACTGATGAAATTGCAGTGGGCTTTGGCCGCACAGGAACTTTATTTGCTTGTGAACAAGGCAATATTACGCCGGATTTTCTCTGTTTATCGAAAGGATTAACCGGCGGTTATTTGCCACTTTCTGTGGTGATGACTTCAAATAATATTTACCAAGCTTTTTACGGTGATTATGCTCAACAAAAAGCTTTTTTGCATTCTCATAGTTATACCGGAAATCCCCTCGCCTGCACCGCAGCATTGGCTACGCTGAAATTATTTCAACAGTCGCCGGTATTAGAAAATAATAAACTGCTCATCGCACAAATGAAAAAAGCCACAGCGCATTTTGCTGATCATCGCCACATAGGCGAAGTACGGCAAACCGGAATGATCTTAGCCATCGAAATGGTGAAAAATAAAATCGATAAAACACCTTTCCCTTGGCAAGAAAGGCGCGGGCTAAAGGTCTATGAATATGCACTGAGCCAAGGAGCTCTCTTGCGCCCTCTCGGTAATGTGATTTATTTTATGCCGCCCTATGTGATTACCCCTGGGGAAATTGACCAGTTAGCAAATATTGCTTGGCAAGGCATCCATCTCGCCACCCACAGTCACCCGTGATAAACTCGCCGCCCTCAACAGCACCTTAATTACCCCATTTGATTTCCTAAAGGTTTTTTATGGCTCAATATATTTTTACGATGAACCGGGTATCTAAAGTAGTGCCCCCAAAGCGAGAAATTTTAAAAGATATTTCTTTGTCTTTTTTCCCTGGCGCTAAAATTGGCGTACTCGGATTAAACGGTTCGGGTAAATCTTCCTTGCTACGCATTATGGCGGGCGTGGATAAAGAATTTAACGGCGAAGCTCGACCACAAGCGGGTATTCGTATTGGTTATTTAGAGCAAGAACCGCAATTAGATCCGAGCAAAGATGTACGCGGTATTGTGGAAGAAGGCGTAGCAGAAACTAAAGCTTTGTTAGAAAAGTTTGATGAAATCAGCATGAAATTCGGCGAAGCAATGTCTGATGATGAAATGAATAAATTATTGGAGCAACAAGCAGAGCTGCAAAATAAAATTGATGCGGCTGGCGCCTGGGAATTAGATCGTACTTTAGAGCGCGCTGCCGATGCGCTGCGTTTACCCGCTTGGGACGCCAATGTAGCGAATTTATCCGGTGGTGAAAAACGTCGAATCGCCCTGTGCCGTTTGTTGTTATCTAATCCCGATATGTTATTACTCGATGAGCCTACCAACCACTTGGATGCAGAAAGTGTCGCTTGGCTGGAAAGATTTTTACATGATTTCCCCGGTACAGTAGTCGCCATTACTCACGATCGTTATTTCTTGGATAATGCGGCGGAATGGATTTTAGAATTAGATCGCGGTCATGGCATTCCTTATAAAGGTAATTATTCCAGCTAGCTTGAGCAAAAAGATCAACGTTTAGCACAGGAGCAACGGGAAGAAGCCTCACATCGCCGCGCAGTGCAATCAGAATTAGAATGGGTACGTACCAATCAAAAAGGTCGGCAAGCAAAAAGCAAAGCTCGTTTAGCGCGCTTTGAGGAACTCAATTCAAAAGAATTCCAAAAACGTAATGAAACTCAGCAATTGTATATTCCACCCGGCCCACGATTGGGTGATTTGGTCATTGAATTAAATCAGGTGAAAAAACAATACGACGATAAGTTATTGTATGAAAATTTAAGTTTTAATTTACCGAAAGGCGGTGTGCTCGGCATTATCGGACCTAACGGTGCCGGTAAGACGACGCTATTTAGATTAATCACCGGTCAAGACAAGCCCGATTCTGGCACCATTACCATAGGTGATACGGTAAAACTCGCTTATGTAGATCAATCCCGAGATAATTTAGATAATCAAAAAACAGTTTGGGAAGAAATTTCTGAAGGCCTCGATATTATGCAAGTGGGTGCTTTTGAAATGCCTTCTCGTGCTTATGTCGGCCGCTTTAATTTTAAAGGCGCAGATCAGCAGAAAAAGATTGGTGACCTATCCGGTGGTGAGCGCAATCGAATTCATTTGGCCAAAGTGTTACGCGAAGGTGCCAATGTATTGATGCTCGACGAACCCACCAACGATTTGGATGTCGAGACACTCCGCGCATTAGAAGAAGCTCTGCTGACGTTCCCTGGTTGCGCATTAATTATTTCACATGATCGTTGGTTTTTAGATCGGGTGGCAACCCATTTATTAATTTATGAAGGCGACAGCCAAGTGGAATTTTTTACTGGTAATTATACGGAATGGACGGAATATCGGAAAAAACAATTGGGCGCAGACAGCTTAGAGCCGCATCGGATTAAATATAAGAAATTGGGTTGATACATTATTTGGTCAGGGCACAGCATGTGTTGTGCCCTTCATCAATCCGCTGACGGATCGTATCGTCGACGTCGGAGATAACCACCACGACGATTATTTTTATCCCCATCAATACCCTTGTCATCAGATGCAGCTGACGGCACAGCAGGAGGTGGCATCAACTTTTCTGCTCGCACTTTACTACGACCATACAATCCTGTACGGCGCTTTAATTTAATACCAACCTGCTGAGACAGTTGCTCAACTTCCGCTGCAGATAACTCTTCAAATTGGCCAGGCTTCCAATCTCTGGGTAATTGCACATGACCAAATCGAATACGAATCAAACGGCTGACTTGCAAACCTTGGGATTCAAACATACGACGCACTTCACGATTTTTACCTTCTGCAATGGTGACATGATACCAATGATTTTTGCCATCACCGCCAGCATCGACAATTTGACTGAATTTAGCCAAACCATCTTCTAATAAAACACCACTTAATAAATTATCTAACACCGCCTGAGTTACATCACCATAAACCCGTACCGCATATTCTCGCTGCACTTGTGAAGAGGGGTGCATTAGGCTATTGGCTAAATCACCATCGGTGGTAAATAACAATAAACCGGTGGTGGCTAAATCCAAACGTCCAATGACGACCCAGCGCTCATTTTCCAACGGTGGTAATTGACCAAATACCGTAGGTCGACCTTCGGGATCAGTGCGTGTACATACTTCACCTTCGGGTTTGTAATATACCAATACGCGACGAGAACAACGACGATAGCCTAACTCCTGTCTTTCCTCATTGTTATCCGCCCCAACGTTCTTGTTAGTTATTTTTGGTTCACGCTCTGGTCGATACGGAGCATGTTTTCGATGCCCATGGTCAACATTACCTTGTTGCCCACCACCATATTGCGGCGAACGGGGTTGGCTATTGCCATACTGAGATTGCGTCTGTCCACCATACTGAGATGCACGATTTTGTCCGTTATATTGAGACGTACGATTTTGTCCATTGCCATATTGGGAAGATTGACTTTGTCCACCACCATACTGAGGTGAACGTGTTTGTCCACGATATTGAGATTGAGGCGGTAATCTCTGTCCATCCATCTCTGATCTTGGTGCATTTGCACTCACTGGGCGACCATCGATACGCACTTCATCTCGCCCGGTGACGCGATCACCTAAACGAGCCATCGCACCATTAATTTTAACTCGACCATCTTCAATCCAATCTTCAATGGCTCTTCGTGAACCAAGACCTAATCGAGCCAATACTTTCTGTATTCTTTCTTCTGTCATGTGAATTTAACTCTTACTTCGCAAAGCTATTTGAAACGCCTACGGATATATCTGGGAAATTTTATGCTATTTATTTAGAAATAAGACCCTAAATTGAGTCATTGACTTCAGCAGTGTGCATTGCATCGATATTGTTTATTTCCATTGCGTGCTCATCCACTCTTTGTGCTTCCAGTCCAACCGATAAATGATTTGAATCAATGGATTGATTTTCCAACTCAATGCACTGTTGAACGGGAAGAGATGCAGGCTGATGCATCAAATCTTTGACTTCCGCTAAGGTAGGCAGTCCATCCAAATTAGCTAAATTAAAATAATCTAAAAAAGCTCGAGTAGTTGCATACATGGCAGGTCGGCCAGGTACATCTTTATGGCCCACACAATGAATCCAACCACGCTCTAATAAAGTACGCACAATATGTGAGCTGACACTCACACCACGAATGTCTTCAATTTCACCCCGCGTAATGGGTTGTCGATAGGCAATCAGCGCCAAGGTTTCCAATAATGCGCGAGAATATTTAGTCGGTTTTTCCTCCCATAGACGGGCAACACTTGGCGCCATTTGAGCGGCCACCTGAAATCTATAACCACTGGCTACTTCTTGCAGGATAATACCTCTATTTTGATAGTCTGTTATTAATGCATCGATGACTTGCTTGAGCATTCCATCGGTTGGCACTGGCTCATCAAATAAATATTTTAATTGTTGCAAGGTCATGGGCTGATCAGCGGCAAACAATGCAGCTTCCACAGTCATTTTTAACGTGATATCTATCGGTAATGAATCGGTCATGATTGGCTACTCATCATCTTGGGCAAAAACATCCGTTTGATCTAACACATCATCTTCAGCAAAAGCAGTTTCATCTTCTACGTCTATGGCTTTAACACGCACCCGAACATGAATGGGCGCAAAGGGCTCACTTTGCACCAATTCAATTAACGATTCTTTGATTAATTCTAATAAAGCCAAAAAAGTAACGACAACACCTAAACGACCTTCTTCTACTTTAAATAGCATCACGAAGGGAATAAATTCGCCCTGTTGCAGCCGCGCCAATACCGCTGACATACGTTCACGAGTGGATAATTTTTCTCTCTGCACATGATGGCTTTCAAATAAATCAGCACGCGCCAAAACATCTTTTAATGCA
>JAHFSE010000078.1 GCA_023265895.1 Gammaproteobacteria bacterium | reverse complement strand
AACATCAGTGCTTATGCGGAAATTGTGCGAGAGCGTTCGGTGTTGCGGCAATTAATCAGTGTTGCCAATGATATTGCGACTTGTGCTTATCATCCTGAAGGTCGTTCTAGTGCTGATTTGTTAGATGAAGCAGAGCGTCGCGTATTTGAAATTGCCGAGCAAGGTTCGCAGCAAAAAACCGGTCCGCAATCTATTAAACCTTTGTTGTCCAAGGCCATCGATAAAATTGATGCGTTATTTACTTCTAATCAAGCGATTACGGGCATCACTACCGGATTTGATGATTTAGATGAACAAACTTCCGGTTTACATGAAGGTGAATTAATTATTATTGCCGGTCGACCTTCCATGGGTAAAACCACGCTTGCTATGAATATTTGTGAAAATGCCTGCGTGAAAACCGGTAAGCCAGTTTTGGTTTTCAGTATGGAAATGCCTGCTGAGGCCTTGGTCATGCGGATGTTATCTTCCTTAGGTCGGATTGATCAAACTCGAATTCGGAGTGGACGGCTGGAAGAAGAAGATTGGCCTCGTTTAAATTCCGCTATTAGTATTTTAGCGGAACAGAAATTTTTTATTGATGATACACCTGCGTTAAGTCCCATTGATGTGCGTGCTCGTGCTCGTCGTGTTCATCGAGAGCATGGTGAATTAGGCCTGATTTTGGTGGACTATTTGCAGTTAATGCAAATTCCAAAAGCAGAAAGTCGGGTAGCAGAGATTTCCGAAATTTCTCGTTCATTAAAAGCCTTAGCAAAAGAGTTGAATGTGCCCGTTATTGCGTTATCCCAGTTAAATCGAGGATTAGAACAGCGCCCTAACAAACGACCTGTTATGTCTGATTTACGTGAATCGGGTGCTATTGAGCAAGATGCTGACTTAATCATGTTTATTTATCGAGATGAAGTTTATTTTCCTGACTCTAACGAAAAAGGCATTGCAGAAATTATTATTGGTAAACAGCGTAATGGACCCATAGGTACGCGTCGATTGGCTTTCTTAGGTTCTTATATAAAATTTGAAAATTTGGCTAGAGAATATATGTCGGGGAGTTATGAATGACCCGTGACACTATTGCCGAAATTCATTTGTCTGCTTTTCAGCATAATTACCAGATTGTTCAGTTGCAGGCACCACAGCAAAAAATTATTCCGGTTATTAAGGCGGATGCCTATGGTCATGGTTCGGTAGCAGCAGCCAATGCTTTGCCACAAGCTGATGCCTTTGCTGTGGCATTTTTAGAAGAAGCTTTAGTCTTACGAGAAGCGGGAATTCAGCAGCCCATTTTATTACTGGAAGGCGTGAATCATGCTGATGAATGGTTGTTAGCTGTGCAAAATAATTGTTGGGTCGTGATTCACGGGCAGCATCAATTAGATTGGTTGAAAAAAAGTAAATTAGAAAAGCCCGTGACTATTTGGTTGAAAATAAATACCGGTATGAATCGATTAGGCATCGAAGTTACTCAATTAGAATCGTCATTAGATCAATTAAAAAAATTACCTCAAGTCAAAACTATTATTTTAATGACGCATTTTGCTTGCGCCGATGAGCCGCAGCATCCCTTGCATCAACAACAGTTGGAAGCAATTAGAAAAATTCGTCAGCAATTTCCAGAAATGATAATGAGTTGTGCGAATTCGGCGGCGATTTTGTCGCAAGACCCTTCAAATAAAATCCCCCCTAACCCCCCTTTTTCAAAGGGGGGGATTATGCAGCAGGAGGATTGGGTGCGGCCTGGCATTATGCTTTACGGTAGCTCTCCTTTTTCCAATCGTGCTGCGGTGGCATGCCAATTAAAACCAGTGATGCATTTAAAATCTCGCATCATTGCTTGTCGTGAATTAAATAGAGGGGATGCGGTAGGATATGGCGCCACGTGGGTTGCAGTGCGTCCTTCACGGATAGCTGTGTTAGCGATTGGATATGCCGATGGTTATTCTCGTGTAGCACAATCGCAACGAGCGGTGTGGATTCATGATCGATGCTGTCCTGTGATAGGTCGCGTTTCTATGGATACCATCATGATTGATGTGACAGATCATCCACAAGTCCAGTTAGGTGATTGGGCGGAAATTTGGGGTGAGCATATTTCAGTAGATCAAGCTGCAAAGGCAGTAGGCACTATTGGATATGAATTATTAAGTGGGCTGACCCGTCGTGTGCCGCGAGTTTATTTGTTATAAAAACGGATTTTTTATTTTTAAATGACTGATGCGTTGATTGTGCTGTAAATCTTCCGTGTAAAGAATTTTACATTCTGCTTCTAGCGCAGATGCAACAATGCATGCGTCATAAATAGAAAAATCGTAACGCTCTGCTAAATGACAAGCAAACTCATGTGTTGTTTGGGAAATTGATTGAATGGAGCACAATGGATAAATGCTATTGAGTATCTGATGAATTTCAGCAAAAGACAGTTTTAATTTTCTACGCGCAACCGAAACAAATTCGTTAAGGACTTGAACGCTAATGGTGCCGCCTGTGGCGAGCAGGTTTTCGCTAATATCTGCTTTCTTATTATCGGCAGACAGTAGGTAAAGCAAAATATTGGTATCGAAAAAGGGTTTAGTCACGTTGATGGGCATCGATTCGGTCAAATTTAAAATCTGCAGGTAAGCGACCTCTAAATTTTCTCAGTTCGCTGAGTTTTTGAGTAGCGCTGGGTTTTTTTGCTATTTTAAACACTTTATTTTGTGCAAGTACTTCAATATCGTCGCCTTCTTTTAAATGTAATTCTTTGACTACCTGGGTAGGTAAGCGAATCGCTAAACTATTACCCCATTTTGAAACTTGCATGGTGCCTCCGATATGATATACATTGTTCAAAGTGTATATCTTGTTTGGCGGGGGATCAAGGTTTCGGTATTTATTCCAGTCAATGGCTGAGTTTTCTATGAAAATAAAATCTATGTATGTCTGCCAAGCCTGTGGTGCAGAATCTTCCAAATGGCAAGGTCAATGTGGTGATTGTGGTGTTTGGAATCAACTTACAGAAGTGCGTAAATCTTCGGAAAAAAAAGAGCGTTTATCCGGTTATGCCGGTGAAGTACTGAGTGAAGTTCAACGTTTAGATCAAATTGATTTAAAAGAAATGCCGCGTCTTTCTACGGGCATGGGTGAATTTGATCGTGTGCTGGGCGGTGGTTTAGTGCCAGGCTCAGTGATTTTAATGGGCGGACATCCGGGTGCGGGGAAAAGTACTTTATTATTACAAACAGCCTGTTATTTAGCGCCGCATTGTTCGGTGTTATATGTGACGGGTGAAGAATCTTTGCAGCAAATCGCTTTGCGTGCTGAACGTTTAAATTTACCTAAACAACATTTGAAATTATTAGCTGAAACCGATGTGCATCGCATTTGTCAGATTGCAACTCAGCAGCGCCCAGCTATTTTAATTGTCGATAGTATTCAAGTGATGTATTTGCAAGAGTTAGCTTCTGCGCCCGGTGGTGTTGCGCAGGTAAAAGAATGTGCGGCGATATTGACGCGGTTTGCCAAACAAACCCATACCATTGTGTTGTTAGTGGGTCACGTGACGAAAGAAGGTAGCCTTGCAGGGCCGAAAGTATTAGAGCACATCATCGATTGCTCTATTATGTTAGAAGGCGATTGTGACAGTCGCTTTCGTACGTTACGCGGACAAAAAAATCGTTTTGGTGCAGTCAATGAATTAGGCGTATTTGCCATGTTGGAAACGGGTTTAAAAGAAGTAAAAAATCCCAGTGCTATTTTTTTATCTCGTAGCGAGCAACCTGCAGCAGGCACTTTGGTGACGGTGGTGTGGGAAGGCACGCGACCTTTGTTAGTGGAATTACAAGCGTTGGTAGATCATAGTGCCTTAGGCCATCCTCGCCGGGTGGCATTGGGTTTAGATCAAAATCGCTTAGCGATGTTGTTATCGGTGTTGCATCGTCATGGTGGCATTCAAGTGGGCGATCAAGATATTTTTGTCAATGTGGTGGGTGGCGTTAAAGTCACAGAAACCAGCGCAGATTTAGCTTTAATTCTTGCATTGGTATCGAGTTTTCGAGATCAAATTTTACCTCACGATTTAATTGCCATAGGTGAAGTAGGTTTGACGGGAGAAATTCGTCCAGTAGTCAATGGCCAAGAACGCGTCAGTGAAGCTGCCAAGCATGGATTTAAAAAAGTCATTGTACCGAAATCCAATGCGCCAAAAAAAGAGTTAGACGGCGTTGAAATTATTGCAGTAGAAAAATTACGAGATGCGCTCGATTGGGTTTTTGGTTAGATATTATTTTCTCATTTGCCGAATCAAGGAGTTTAACAATGACATTGACGCGACGTTTGTTTGATGAAAATCACCAAATTTTTCGTGAATCTTTCCGCAATTTTTTAGCCAAAGAAGTGGTACCCCATCAAACTGCTTGGGAAGCAGCGGGCATTGTTGATAAATCTGCCTGGAAAAAATGTGGCGATAATGGTTTTTTGGTGCCTTGTGCGCCTGAAGAATATGGTGGTTTAGGTTTAGATGATTTTCGTTATGAAGCCATTATGATGGAAGAATTAGCTTATGTGCATGAAACGGGGTTAATGTTGGGTCTGCATTCTTCGGTCATTGCGCCTTATATTTTAAATTATGCTAATGAAGAACAAAAAATGCGTTGGGTGCCTGGTATTGTGAGTGGAGAAGCAATATTGGCCGTTGCTATGACTGAGCCAGGTGCGGGCAGTGATTTAGCTGGCATTAAAACGACCGCGGTGGATCAGGGCGATTATTGGCTATTAAATGGTTCAAAAACCTTTATTTCCAATGGTATCAATTCAAGTCTGGTGATTGTAGTCGCGCGTACCAGTACCGAGCAAAGTCATCAATTAGGATTATTTGTAGTGGAAGGCAATCCTGAAGGTTTTGAGCGTGGTGCGCCGCTAAAGAAAATTGGTTTGAAATCGCAAGATACAGCGGAATTATTTTTTAATAATGTGAAAGTGCCGAAAGAAAATATATTGGGTCATCCTAAGTCCGCATTTAATTATTTGTTAGCTCAGTTGCCAGTAGAGCGCTTAACCTTATGTATTGCTGCGGTAGCAGCTGCGGAAGCCGCGTTGAAATTAACAGTGGAATATGTTCAACAGCGAAAGGCTTTCGGAAAATCCATCAGTAAATTTCAAAATACTAAATTTAAATTGGCTGAGATGCGCACTGAAATTGATATGGGGCGAGTTTATGTGGATCGTTTAATTGAGGCGCACATGGCCAAAGAACTCACTGCCGATGTTGCTTGTGGCGCTAAATATTGGACAACGGATTTACTCTGCCGCGTCGCTGATGAGTGTTTGCAGTTGCATGGTGGTTATGGCTATATGGAAGAATATCCGATTTCAAAAATTTATACCGACGCACGAATTACTAAGATTTATGCCGGCACCAATGAAATTATGAAAGTGGTTGTTGCGCAAGCGATGGGATTATAGTCATGGTTACGACATTACAAGAATTAATTGGTCACACGCCGTTAGTGCGTTTACAGCGTTTGCCGGGAAAAACCAGCAATGAAATTTTGGTGAAAGTCGAAGGCAATAATCCCGCCGGTTCAGTCAAAGATCGTCCCGCACTCAGTATGGTGCATCATGCCGAATTGCGTGGGCGTATTAGACCCGGTGATACTTTAATTGAAGCAACCAGTGGCAATACAGGAATTGCCTTAGCCATGATGGCAGCGGCCAAGGGTTATAAAATGATTTTGATTATGCCAGAAAATCAAAGTCTAGAACGGCGCGCTGCTATGACTGCCTATGGTGCACAATTAATTTTAGTATCCTCTGCTGAAGGTATGGAAGGCGCTCGTGATTTAGCTTTGGCAATGCAGGCGCGTGGTGAAGGTGTGGTCTTAGATCAATTTAATAATCCAGATAATCCTCTTGCTCATTATGAAACTACTGGACCAGAAATTTGGCAAGCAAGTGAAGGTCGCATTACACACTTTGTTAGTGCTATGGGTACGACCGGTACAATTATGGGTGTGTCGCGTTATTTAAAAGAGCAGAATTCAACTGTTCAAATTATTGGTTTACAACCAGCAGAAGGCGCTTCAATTCCCGGTATTCGGCGTTGGCCAAAAGAATATATGCCAGGCATTTTTGACGCCAGTCGAGTTGATAAAATGATGGATATTGAACAAAAAGATGCAGAGCAAACCATGCGCGCACTTGCTGAACAAGAAGGGCTTTTTTGTGGCGTATCTTCCGGTGGTGCTGTGTCTGCTGCATTAAAAATTTCACAACAATTAATGAATGCCGTCATTGTGGCAATTGTGTGCGATCGAGGTGATCGATATTTATCAACGGGCGTGTTTGGAGACAAGGGATCTTATGCATGAATGTGTTAGTTTTTGATATTGAGACAGTGCCTGATATAGACGGTGCTCGTCGTCTCCATGATTTTGAAGCTTTAAGTGATTTGGAAGTTGCCGAAGCGCTTTTCTGTCTGCGACGCCAAGAACAAAATGGCGCTGAAGTATTACGGCTGCCGTTGCAAAAAATAGTCGCAATTTCGGCAGTATTGCATTCTGGTAGTCAGTTAAAAGTTTGGTCTTTAGGTGAAGTAGATTCTTCTGAAAAGGAATTGATTCAGCGTTTTTTTGCGGGGATTGAAAAATATACGCCAACATTAGTCAGCTGGAATGGGGGTGGTTTTGATTTGCCGGTATTACATTACCGCGCTTTATTGCATGGGGTCACTGCTGCTCGATATTGGGATATGGGTGAAGAGGATCGTGAATTTAAATGGAATAACTATATCAGTCGTTATCATTCGCGTCATACTGACTTAATGGACTTGTTAGCTTTGTATCAACCAAAGGCTTATGCGCCATTGGATCAAGTCGCAAGTTTATTAGGGTTTCCTGGAAAAATGGGTATGAAAGGCGATCAAGTATGGCCTACTTATTTGGCAGGAGATTTGACTAAGATCCGTAATTATTGCGAAACTGATGTATTAAATACTTATTTAATTTATCTGCGTTATTTATTGATGCGTGGTCAGTTAGATGAACAGGGTTATGCGCAACAACAACAAAAATTGTTAGATTATTTAATTGCACACCCCTATCATGAACATTGGCAGCAATTTGCTGTTCGTATGAATCAACATGATTCTTAGTTATGCAATCAAAACAAAAAACGATTTTACCTTTTACCGCACAAATTGAACGTCTTTCTCATGAAGGGCGTGGTATCGCATTAGTTTCAGGAAAAACAACATTTATTGATCGCGCCTTGCCGGGTGAAACGGTTGTGGCGAATTATACTAAAAAACATGCTCGTTTTGATGAAGCCACTTTGATTGAAATCATGAATGCCTCAACGGATCGCATTGCACCGCCTTGTCCTCATGCCGATATTTGTGGTGGTTGTAGTTTGCAACATATGCAACCCAGCGCTCAAATTGCGTTTAAACAAAAGGTATTAGAAGAACAGTTGCGACATTTTGGTGGCTTACAACCGAAATGCGGCTATTTACCGCCTTTGTTAGGTCCTACCTTGGGTTATCGCAGAAGAGCTCGTTTGGGTGTCAAATGGGTAGAAAAGAAAAATTCGGTATTAATTGGTTTTCGAGAAAAACAAGGCCGTTATATTGCTGATTTAAATCAGTGCGAAGTATTGGATCCTCGTGTGGGACATTTTATTCAGCCGCTGAAAACAGTATTGAATCGCTTGCAAGCAAAAGCGCAAATTCCACAAATTGAAGTTGCGATCAGTGATCAGCAAGTGGTTTTAGTCTTGCGCCATTTGGTGCCTTTAACGGAAGCAGATCAACAGCAATTAATTGCCTTTGCACAACAGCAAGCATGGATTTTATATTTACAGCCAGGCCATGGAGATTCTATTCATCAAATATGGCCACACGCTTCGGTAAATTTATTGTATGCATTGCCGCAGTGGAATCTTACTTTGAAATTTCGACCAGTCGATTTTATTCAAATTAATGCAGAAATAAATCAGCGTATGATTGCGCTGGCGTTGGAATTATTAGATTTAAAACCACAGGATCGTGTTTTAGATTTATTTTGTGGTTTAGGTAATTTTACTTTGCCGATAGCAACGATAGCTCAACAGGTGGTTGGTGTAGAAGGTGATGCAGCGCTGGTTCATCAAGCAAAAATAAATGCACAGCACAATGCATTGCCACAAGTTGATTTTCATGTTGCCGATTTATTTGAAAGTGAAGGGTTGGCCTGGAGTTTGCTGTCATTTAATAAAGTGTTATTAGATCCACCGCGCTTGGGTGCAGCAGAGGTCATGACTTGGCTGCCAAAATTAAAAGCCGAGCGCATTGTATATGTTTCTTGTAATCCTGCTACCTTTGCGCGAGATGTGGGTCTATTGTGTGAGCATGGTTATCGATTGGAAACCGCTGGTGTGATGGATATGTTTCCACACACCACGCATGTGGAATCCATTGGCTTATTAGTGAAGCAATAAATTATGGTTAAGGTAAGAGAAAATCATCCCTTAAAAACAGATGGTAATGTTGATGTAGATGCTTGGCTCACTAGAATTCAACATTTTGTGGCATTGCCAACAACCGATGTGATTCGGCAAGCCTGTGATGCGAGTTATCGTGCAGAAATGGAATGCGATGCTGCAAAAAATGCTTGGGTTGCCGGCGCGAGTAGTTTTAGCACCGGCTTAGAAATGGCGGAAATTCTTGCAGAGTTACGCCTTGATCACGATTCGTTAGTCGCTGCAATTTTATATCGTGCGGTGCGCGAAGGTAAATTATCCGCTGAAGTTGTTCAGCAAGTCTTTGGTGAGCGGATTGCAAAATTGATTGAAGGCGTGCAACGGATGGCAGCCATTCATATTGCACAACATCATGCGCATCGCTCGGTGTTGGGGCAGCAGGATAATCAATTACACAATGTTCGAAAGATGTTAGTTGCCATGATCGATGATGTGCAAGTGGTGCTGATTAAATTAGCAGAACGCACTTGCGCTATTCGCGCATTAAAAAATGCCAGTGACATGAAGCGCCGTCGCGTAGCTCGTGAAGTTTTTGATATTTATGCGCCTTTAGCTCATCGTTTGGGTATTGGTCATATTAAATGGGAGTTGGAAGATTTATCCTTTCGTTATTTGCACCCAAAAGCCTATAAAAAAATTGCCAGTTTATTAGATGGTAAACGCAGTGAGCGAGATAAATTTATTGGTCAAGTGATTCACTTACTTACCGAAAAATTACAAGAAGCTGATATTGACGCTAATGTTACGGGTCGTGCTAAACACATTTATAGTATTTGGCGAAAGATGAAACGTAAAAACGTTGGCTTTAATCAGATTTATGATATTCGCGCTGTGCGTATTTTAGTGCCGACAGTAAAAGATTGTTATGCTTCATTAGGTGTTGTACATGGATTATGGCAGCATATTCCAAGGGAGTTTGATGATTATATTGCGGCACCTAAAGAAAATAATTATCGATCTTTGCATACGGCGGTGTTGGGTCCTGGCAGTAAAATTTTAGAAGTGCAAATTCGCACGAAAGAAATGCATGATGAAGCAGAGCTGGGTGTATGCGCTCATTGGTATTATAAAGAGGGCGCCCATAAAACAGAAAAATCCTATGATGATAAATTAGTCTGGCTGCGACAAGTGCTCGAATGGCAAGAAGAATTAGGTGGCACTCAAATGAGTGAGTTAGTTCGAGAATCACAAAAAGAAGGGATGGATGAGCGGGTTTATGTCTTCACGCCAGAAGGGCATGTGGTGGATTTAGCCAAAGGCGCAACGCCGTTAGATTTTGCTTATCATGTTCATACTGAAGTGGGTTCTCATTGTCGTGGTGCTAAGGTGAATGGCCGAATTGTCGCATTAAATCATTTGTTAGAAACCGGTGAGCAAATAGAAATTCTCACCGCAAAAAATGCCACGCCCAATCAAGATTGGTTGAATCCTAATTTAGGCTATTTATACACTGCGCGTGCTCGCGCTAAAGTGCAGCAATGGTTTCGACAACAGACTCATGAATATAAAATTTCTGAAGGTAAAAAATTAATTGAGAGAGAATTAAAACGTTTAGCGATTCAAGCTATAGATTGGCAACCGATTTTAGAATTTTTGAAATTAAAAACCGTTGAAAATGTCTATGAAGCCATTGGTAGTGGGAGCGTCTATGTTGCTGACTTGTTAGCTTGTATTCAAGATTCATTGCCAGAGCCTACTGCATTTAAACATACGGATATTCAAATTGTGTTGGCGGATGGTGATTTACCTCGTTCTACTATTGCATCCCGTCAAGCGCGACAATTAGATATGCAAATTGCTGTTTGTTGTCAACCCATGCCGAGTGATCCAATAGTGGGTTACGCACCTGACAGTGGTGGTGTGATGATCCATCATCAATCCTGTGCGGTGTTTCAGCCGTTACGTGAGCAATATCCAGAACAGATTTTAGATGTGCGTTGGACCGGTGCAGAAGAAAAGGTGTATCCGGTTTCCGTGATGATTAAAGCTTATGATCGTTCTGGTTTATTGCGCGATGTTACGCAAATTCTTGCTGATGAAGAAATTAATGTCACTGCAGTGAATACTGAAACCAGTAAGGCGGATCGTATTGCGGTGTTGCATTTAGAATTAGAAGTGATCAGCTTGACTCAATTAGGTGCTTGCTTAGAAAAAATTAATCGGTTGCCCTACATTATGGAAGTTCAGCGACAGTCTGTAAGAGAAATGAAT
>JAHFSE010000010.1:7249-45902 GCA_023265895.1 Gammaproteobacteria bacterium | reverse complement strand
GCAAAAACAACGCAGTGTGGTATATAAAGCAATGGCTGGCATGCCCCAAGCCATCGCTCTTAGATAATCATGAGTGATAGGTTTGAGCTGTGGATCTATATGAAGCCAGGTCATGAGCTGAGGAGAAAAATGGGTCAGTATCCAAGCAATAATACCCATCAGGAATGCTAACCAGAGTGCTTGGTAGAGCGTATGACGAATGTTATGATGCTGGCCGCCACCAAATAGGTGAGCGACTGAGGGAGTTGTTGCTGTTAGCACACCGACGATTAATAAATAAATCGGTACCCAAATACTGGTGCCTAATGCAACCGCAGCCAGAGCAGTAGAACTCAAATGTCCAGCCATCACTGTGTCCACAAAGCCCATGCCAGCTTGTGCAATTTGACCGATTAAAATAGGTCCGGTTAATTTTAAGAGTTGAGCTAATTCGGTGCGTGTGCGAGAGAATGAAAAATCCGAAAAAGGCATGTCATAATCCATGATAAAAAAAATCTACTCTAACAGTTACTGTGATGGGATTCATGTATTGTGTGATCTATGCGGATGACCGCTGATGAAATTGTTCAACAGTTTAATGCCGTATTTGCTCAAGTTGAGCAAACTCAATTAATCGCACAAGGTGCTGAACCTTTATATATTCCTGCGGGATTTGCAGTGCAAACAGAGCTTCAACAATGGGGGGTGATGCCTTATCACCGCATTATTTTTCGTGCTGATTATCCGTCAAGCGCATTACACGAAATTGCCCATTGGTGTATTGCCGGTCCACAGCGCCGACAATTATTAGATTATGGTTATTGGTATCAACCAGAGGGTCGTGAGGTTTCAGCGCAGCAATTATTTGAACAGGTCGAAGTTAAACCACAGGCGCTAGAATGGATTTTTTCTCAAGCGGTAGGGCTTCGATTTCAAGTGAGTGTGGATAATTTAAGTCTGAATTTTGAGTATGATTCAAGTGCTTTTCAAGCATCTGTGAGTGAGCAAAAGCAGCGTTATTTACTAGAAGGTTTGCCTTTGAGAGCGCAGATATTTCTACAAGCACTGAATAAAAATAAAAAACAATTAACCATTTAATGCCCAATAATCTTTCCAGGCTCTAAATACGCGCGCAGCATACCAGGTTTGACCAATGCTGCCATTGTAACGCGCCAATGCGCGGACTGAATTTCCTTCTTCCTGTAGCAGATAAGTTTTAAGAATAGCGCATCCGTAACGAATGTTGGTTTGAATATCTTTCAAATTATCCTCACGGGTACCGATTTCTTTTTTCCAAAAAGGCATGACTTGCATGAGGCCTTGAGCGCCTGCGCTAGAAATAGCATTGGGATCAAAAAAACTTTCTACGTGCATCACCGAAAGCACAAAGTTGGGATTCAGTTGATTTTTTTCTGCTTCTAAATAAACATGACGCAGAATTTCCAGTCGTAAATGATCCTCTTTAACGTATTTTTCTAAACGTTGAGACATTTTTAATAGCCACAAAGATGCATCATATTCTGAGATAAAAACACTCTTATCATCGGTCGTTGTGTCATCGCTATAGGCATAGCTAAATTGTATGGCGCTGCCAAAGAGCAGTGCGCTGATGATGAGACAGCGAAACCAACGAGTGATTAACCTTGTCAATTTGAAATGGCTGACTTGTCTCAACGATATGTCCTCTTCATCAAATTTCTATTATTGGCTTTTTAAAATATAAAGAGAGATTGTACTGTTTAAGGGATATGGGTAAAGAGGAGAAACGTAATCGAATGGTATACAAAATTTAACGAACCTGAGTATGCCTCGTATAAGCTTCCCCCCTTTAAAAAAAGAGGGGGCTTAGCTTGCCGTAAGCTATTTTTTCTGCGTAAAAAAATTCACGCATTCAGTAAGGGCTAGTAACTCGGTGACACCGGTCTGACGACATTTATATTCTACTTGCTGTTGTTGTAGATTTTTCTCACCCAAAATCAGCATGTGTGGAATTCCTAACAGTTCCATATCAGCAAATTGTACGCCTGGTCTTTCCTTGCGATCGTCGAATAAAACTTCAATTCCCGCAGCAGTGAGTTGCTGATATAAAGCTTCGGCCGTTTGCTGAACCAATTCCGATTTGTGCATGTTCATGGGTACTAAAGCCATTCGAAAAGGTGCAATAGATTCAGGCCAAATAATGCCGCGATCATCGTAAGATTGCTCAATCGCTGCTGCCACAATACGGCTAACACCGATACCATAACAACCCATAGTCACTAGGCTCGGTTGTCCAGCAGGATCTAATACCGTGACCTTCATTGCGCTGGTGTATTTGGTGCCGAGCTGAAAAATGTGTCCGACTTCAATGCCGCGTTTAATCACGATTTGACCGTGACCATCCGGGGAAGGATCACCTTCAGCGATCCCGGGTAATAATTCTACGTTAGAAGCAAAATGACTCTCACTACTGAAGGCAATAGAGTCTTCGCCAGAATCAGCTAGCACATGAAATTCGTGGGAGTGATTGCCACCAATGCTACCGGTATCAGCAAGGACAGCCCGATATTCCAAACCAAGACGATCGAAAATTCTGCAATAGGTGTCGTACATCAATTGGTAAGTTTTTTCTAAACAATCCTGTGATAGATGAAAAGAGTAAGAATCTTTCATAATAAATTCTCGTGCCCGCATAGCGCCGAAGCGTGGACGAATTTCATCGCGAAATTTAGTTTGAATTTGATAAAAATTACAGGGTAGCTGTTTATAGCTGTGGAGATTTTGCCGTACCCAATCTGTGACTACTTCCTCGTGAGTGGGCCCTAAACAAAAAGAGCGCTGATGACGATCTACGAAACGTAATAATTCTGGGCCATACAGTTCAAAGCGTCCGGACTCTTCCCACAGTTCCGTGGGTTGTACCATCGGCATTAATACTTCTAATGCACCGGATCGATTCATCTCTGCGCGCACAATATCAGTTACTTTTTGCAAAACGCGCAGGCCAGTAGGCAGCCAGGTATAAAGACCGGATGCTAATTTTCGAATCATACCTGCACGCAGCATTAATTGATGGCTAATGACTTCTGCTTCTGCTGGCGTTTCGCGTTGAGTGGCAAGGAGGTATTGGCTAGTACGCATAAGATTAGAATCTCTCGCAAAGTAAAAAATAGAGCGGCGTATTGTACAAGCCAGCGGGTATAAAAAAACCTCTGAGGGGATTACCTGAGAGGTTTTTTCGATCGGACTCGAAAAATAGGTGCTTAAGCCACCATATCTTTTAATTTTTTCAAGGGCCTTACTTTAACAACGTTGCGAGCAGGTTTTGCTTTAAAGGTGGTTTCTTCACCGGTAAAAGGATTAATACCTTTGCGTGCTTTCGTTGCAGGTTTACGAATCACCGTAATTTTCAGAAGCCCTGGTAGAGTGAAACTACCCACGCCGCCTTTCTTTTTAACATGGTGTTCAACTAAATTGCTGAGCTCATCCAGTACGCTCTGTACTTGCTTCTTTGTTAGCTCAGTAGTTTCAGCGATATTAGCGAGCACTTGAGATTTGGACATTGCTTCCTTCAGTGCTACGTTTTTGGCCCCTGCTTTTTTTGCTGCCATAGTCTCTATCCTTACAATCGTGATTGATTAATGAAAAAACGCTATTTTTAAAGCGTAAATTGACGTGAGTCAGTTGGAATTCTAGGTTTTTCTACCAAAAAATCCAGAAAAAAATGCATAAAAATGGAAAAAAACCTATTTTTACAGCCTATTTTGCGATTTTTTGCGCACAATTTCTCTGATTAACAAGCGCTAGGGGTTTTGGTTATAATGACGCCCCTTATTTTTAAGGTGAATTGCCCATTTACTGTTTAATGATGAAAAGAGCTTGTTATGCCAATTTATGAATATCAATGTCAGTCATGTCAGACTAAATTAGAAACCCTGCAAAAAATGAGTGATGCACCGTTAACGGATTGTCCGAGTTGTCATCAACCTGAGTTAAAAAAATTAATCTCTGCCAGCGCCTTTCAATTAACGGGTACAGGTTGGTATGCTTCAGACTTTAAATCTCAGCCCGTAACAGCGGATAGCAAAACTGAAGCAGCTAAGCCCGCAGCAGAAAAAGCCAGTAGTGATATGGCTGCTGCGCCAGAGGCGAAAAAATCGGAGCCGAAGGCGGAAGTAATTACACCTCCCCCTTTGAAAAAGGGGGATTGAGGGGGATTTTCAAGAAATTTCAGGTTGCTTGAAAAATAAATCCCCCCTAACCCCCCTTTATTAAAGGGGGGAATTGTTTTAGATATTTTTAACTTTTTAAGGTAATCCCCTCATGCGAAGCCATTATTGCGGCGAAATTACAGAACAACTCGCAGATCAAACTGTGGAATTATGTGGTTGGGTGCATCGTCGCCGCGATCATGGTGGGGTAATTTTTCTTGATGTCCGTGATCGAGCGGGATTAGTCCAGGTGGTGGTGAATCCTGAAAGCGAAGCGGCTTTTGCGTTAGCAGATAAATTACGCAGCGAATATGTAATTCAATTAACCGGTAAAGTCCGGCCCAGACCAACGGGTAGTGCGAATCCTGACTTAGCCACTGGAGCCATTGAAATTGTTGCTAGCTCAGTTGAATTATTAAATGCCGCGCTAACGCCGCCGTTTCAATTAGATAATTATACCGAAGTGGGTGAAGAAACTCGGTTGCGTTATCGCTATATGGATTTGCGTCGACCCGAAATGGCGCAAAAATTAATTTTCCGTTCGCGGGCGACTTCATTAATTCGTGCTCATCTCGAGCAAGCTAAATTCCTCGATATCGAAACACCGGTATTGACTCGCGCCACACCCGAAGGTGCCCGCGATTATTTGGTGCCAAGCCGAACGCATCCCGGCAGTTTTTTTGCGTTACCGCAATCGCCGCAATTATTTAAGCAATTGTTAATGGTGGCAGGCTTTGATCGCTATTATCAAATCGTTAAATGTTTTCGCGATGAAGATCTGCGCGCCGATCGTCAACCTGAATTTACTCAAATCGATTTAGAGTGCGCCTTCGTTAATGAAAAAGACATTATGGCAGTGGCGGAAAATTTAGTTCGTCATTTATTCAAAGAATTGTTAAATCTCGATTTGCCTGAATTCCCGCACATGACTTATGCCGACGCGATGCATCTATATGGCAGCGATAAACCGGATTTACGCATCGCTATGCAATTAGTCGATGTAGGCGATTTGATGCAAGATATTCCCTTCCGAGTTTTTGCTGGCCCAGCGCAAGATCCTGAAGGTCGAGTAGCGGCTTTATGTGTGCCGCAAGGCGGCGAGAAATTAAGTCGTAAAGACATAGATCAATACACCAATTTCGTCAGCACCTATGGCGCAAAAGGTTTGGCTTATATTAAGGTCAATGATCCGAGTTTAGGTGTGGAAGGTTTGCAGTCACCGATTGTGAAAAATATTCCGGTGGAAGCCTTAACAGAAATTCTGCAACGCACTCAAGCTAAAGCCGGCGATTTAATTTTCTTCGGCGCTGATAAAACTAAGGTAGTCAACGAATCTCTTGGCGCGCTGCGTATTAAATTGGGTCACGATTTAAATCTACTCGACAAATCTTGGGCGCCATTATGGGTGATTGATTTCCCTATGTTCGAGAAAAATAACGAAGGCCGTTGGTCTGCTTTGCATCATCCGTTTACTGCGCCTTCTTGCTCTGCAGAAGAATTGCAAAATAATCCGGGGGCTGCTTTGTCCCGTGCTTATGACATGGTGTTAAACGGTATTGAATTAGGTGGTGGCTCCATTCGAATTCATCAACAAGAATTGCAACAAGCGGTATTTAATTTATTAGGGATTGGTGAAGCAGAAGCGCGAGAAAAATTTGGTTTCTTGCTCGATGCCTTGCAATTTGGTTGTCCGCCTCATGGCGGTTTAGCTTTTGGTCTCGATCGCTTGATGATGCTGATGACCAACAGTCAATCCATCCGTGAAGTCATTGCCTTTCCGAAAACTCAAACCGCTGCTTGTGTGATGACCCAAGCACCTTCACCAGTGGATCAAAAACAGTTGGATGAAGTGGGGATTCGGTTGAGGGCGGTGGTGAAATAAGGAGAAGGTTATGCCGAATGATGAAATAGTGAATGAAGTGCACGCCATTTATGATGATCTAAAAAAATCTGAAGCTAAACATATCGCTGCGGGTCGTTCTTTTGTTGCGACTCCTTCTTTACCACCAAAGCCTGATTCTGTTTTACAGAAGGCTCGATTTCCTCAGAGTAAATTCTGACTCAAAGCTTATGCTTAACTACAAACAATTCGATCTGTTGTTGAGGTAACTCCTATGGCTGGCCACAGTAAATGGGCAAATATCAAACACCGCAAAGCAGCGCAAGATGCTAAGCGCGGTAAAGTTTTCACTAAATTAATTCGGGAAATTACTGTTGCTGCACGCATCAGTGGTCCGTTGCCGGAAGATAATCCGCGATTGCGCACTGTGTTAGATAAAGCGCTCGGTGTGAATATGAGTCGCGATACCATTGACCGTGCGATCAAACGTGGTGCTGGCGCCGATGATGATGCAAATTTAGAAGAAATTACTTATGAGGGTTATGGCCCGGGTGGCGTAGCCGTTTATGTAGAAGCCATGACCGATAATCGTAATCGCACGGTGGGCGAAGTGCGCCATGCTTTTACTAAATCCGGCGGCAATTTAGGTACCGATGGTTCCGTTGCTTATTTATTTAAGAAGCAGGGCGTAATTGAGTTTTCGCTAGGTGTTGATGAAGACATTTTGTTAGATATTGCTTTAGAAGCCGGCGCTGATGATTTAGTGAGTTCAGAAGAGGGTGTTGAAATTATTACTACACCAGAAGCTTTTCTTGCGGTAAAACAAGCTTTAGTTGCTAAAGGTTTTACCCCTGAAGCAGCAGAAGTGACTATGACTGCTAGCACGCAAGCAGAATTAGATGTGGAATTAGCGGAAAAAGTGGTGCGTTTGATTGATCATCTAGAAGATTTGGATGATGTGCAAAATGTCTATTCCAATGCACATATTTCAGCAGCGGTTTTAGAGCAGATGAGTTAAGGCAATTCCTTATTTTCTTCCCCCTTTGAAAAAGGGGGACTGAGGGGGATTTTCAAGAAATTTCAGATCGCTTGAAAAATAAATCCCCCCTAACCCCCCTTTGTTAAAGGGGGGGAAATATTATAGGAATATTCTAATGACCCTCATCCTAGGTATTGATCCTGGTTCCAGAATTACCGGTTATGGTTTGATTGAGGTCAAGGGGCAAGATTCGCGTTATGTGGAAAGCGGTTGTTTGCGTTTGCAAACCGATTCTCTTGCTGAGCGATTAAAGCAAATCTACACACAGCTCACCGAAATTATTCAGCAATATCGACCAGAACAAATGGCGATTGAACAAGTTTTCATGGCGCGCAATCCAGATTCGGCATTGAAATTAGGTCAAGCCCGTGGTGTAGCAATTGTGGCAGCTGCTTGTGCAAATATTCCGGTGTCTGAATATTCCGCTCGCCAAGTGAAAAAAGCTGTCGTCGGAAATGGTTCCGCCGATAAAGCGCAAATGCAGCAAATGATTCGCTTAGTGTTAAATATCCCGCATAAATTACAAGCTGATGCAGCCGATGCATTGGGTATTGCATTGTGTCATGCTCATGCTCATCATTTCCAACAGCTCATTCAACAGACGGGTTCGATAAAAAATGGGCGTCTGCAATAAGGAAAATTCATGATAGGCCGACTTTCTGGGTTAGTGATTGAAAAAAAAGCGCCGTGGATTTTGCTCGATGTGCAAGGCGTAGGCTACGAAGTGCAAGTGCCCATGACCACTTATTATGAAATTCCTGAGCCAGGTCAATCGATTGTATTGCATATTCATTTTGTCGTGCGTGAAGATGCGCAATTATTATATGGATTTCACTCTGTATTAGATCGTTCCTTATTTCGCCAGTTATTAAAAATTAGCGGTGTTGGGCCCAAATTAGCGCTGACTTTATTATCCGGCATGGAAGCGGTGCAGCTAATGCACTGTTTGGAACGCGCCGATGTGCAGCAATTAGTGGGTTTGCCTGGCGTAGGTAAAAAAACTGCTGAACGTATTGTGATGGAGATGAAAGATAAATTAGCTCAAGTAGAAGGCGCTGGCTTTACGCCGAAACTCACAGTGCCAGTCGTAGTGACGGATCAACAACAAGCGGAATTAGATGCTGAGCAGGCATTAATTTCCCTAGGTTATAAAGATAAGGATGCTAACAAAATGATTAAAGCGGTTGCTGGCGAAGCACAGACGAGTGAGGCTATGATTCGTCTCGCCTTACAGAAAGTAGTCTCCCTATGAAAACAGTAGAACGATTAATTGATGCTCATGAAAGTGCGCAAGAAACTTCCCTTGAAGCTAAAATTCGTCCGCTGAATTTAGCGGAATATTTAGGGCAAACGGTGGTGCGCGAGCAAATGGATTTATTTATTCGTGCAGCGAAAACCCGCGGCGAAGCATTAGATCATACACTTATTTTTGGCCCGCCAGGTTTGGGTAAAACCACGCTGGCGGGAATTATTGCCAACGAAATGGGCGCACGGTTTAAAAGCACTTCTGGTCCGGTATTAGAAAAAGCCGGTGATTTAGCTGCTTTATTAACGCATTTAGAAGCGGGTGATGTGTTATTTGTTGATGAGATTCATCGCCTGAGTCCGGTGGTGGAAGAAATTCTGTATCCGGCAATGGAAGATTATCAATTAGATATCATGATTGGTGAAGGGCCGACAGCGCGCTCAATTAAAATTGATTTGCCGCCATTTACTTTGGTGGGCGCTACTACCCGTGCAGGTTTGTTAACTTCTCCTTTGCGTGATCGCTTTGGTATTGTGCAGCGACTGGAATTTTATACGGTGGAAGAGTTAGCGCATATTGTTTTGCGTTCAGCTCATATTTTAAAAGTTGCTTTGGAAGCTGACGGTGCCATGGAAATTGCTCGCCGTAGTCGAGGAACGCCCAGAATTGCCAATCGCTTATTACGTCGAGTCCGTGATTATGCGCAAGTGAAAGCGGATGGCGTGATTACTGAATCTGTTGCGGCGGCGGCACTGACCATGTTAGATGTGGATGAACAAGGTTTTGATGCGATGGATCGTCGTTTATTAGCGGCCATTGTTGAAAAATTTGAGGGCGGTCCAGTGGGATTGGATAGCCTAGCGACGGCCTTAAGTGAAGAGGCGGGTACTTTAGAAGAGGTGATTGAACCCTATTTAATTCAGCAAGGTTATTTAATTCGCACGGCACGTGGTCGGATGGTGACGGCGCGGACTTATCGATTATTGGGTTTGTCGGTGGCGGAACAAAAAATCAATATATTGGAATAGAGGCACGGTATGCCGCGCCCCTACAGAATTTTCATGAAATAAAAGAGGCTTCCTGTGACGAAAGATTATTCCATTGCATCCATTATTTTACATGCCAGTGCACCGGTTCAAATCGTGATGCTGATTTTAGTTGTAGTTTCTTTTCTTTCCTGGAGCGTTATTTTTCAGCGCTGGTTTGTATTTCGATTAACCCGTAATGCATCTGCTGCATTCGATGAACGTTTTTGGTCGGGCGTTGATTTAACTAAATTGTATGGGCAATGCAATCAGCAGCCCAATGTCTATTGTGGACAGGAAAATATTTTTCGTGCTGGCTTTAAAGAATTTGCTCGTTTACGTCAAAATAAAAATGCCCAAACAGAAGCTGTGTTAGAGGGTGTGCAGCGCAGTATGCGCATTGCTTTTTATCGTGAGCAGCAAAAGCTGGAAAAAAGCTTACCCTTTTTGGCTACTGTCGGTTCCATCAGTCCCTATGTTGGATTATTGGGTACCGTATGGGGCATCATGAGTTCTTTTCTATCCTTAGCACAACAAAATCAAGCCAGCTTGCAAATTGTAGCGCCAGATATTGCGGAGGCTTTAATTGCAACGGCCATGGGATTATTTGCTGCCATTCCAGCGGTGGTTGCTTATAACCGTTTTGCGGCGTGGGTAGATTCTTTTACTGGCACTTATACGACCTTTATGGAAGAGTTTTCTGGTGTTTTGCATCGTAAAATTCATACTCATGAAAAAGAGGTGGATTAAATTCCATGCTGAATCCAATCAGAAACCGACGTCATGCTATTGCTGAAATTAATGTGGTGCCTTACATCGATGTGATGTTGGTATTGTTAGTGGTCTTTATGGTTGCGGCGCCGTTATTAACGCAAGGCGTGAAAATTGATTTACCCAAGGAATCTGCCAATCCGATTAAAACCCAAGAAGATCTGACCATCGTAACTGTCAAAGCGGACGGTAGTTATTGGTTGCGAAGAGGGAGTCAAAAAGCGCAGCCGATTGCTTGGCCTGCCTTACAATCTCAGATGAGTGAATTAATGAGGGCGTCGCCAACCATGCAAGTGTTAGTTGAAGGAGATCAACAAGTGGCCTACAGAGAAGTCATTCATCTAATGTCTTTATTACAAAAAACGGGCGTAGAACATTTAGGTTTAGTCACAGATCCTCAAGTAACACCTTTGTCGACTCAATAAAAAAGCGCATGATTTTGAAATCTTACGGCTATAGTTTTTTATTGCATATCTTGTTGGGTTTGTTGCTCCTTGGTGGGTGGGTGATTTGGAAAAAACCTGAGCCACCTGAGGTGCATTTTATTCAAACGCAATTAGTCACGTTAGCATCGGTGTCACCAACTCACACAGCAGCGATTCGGCGACCTATCTCTCAACAGTTGCCACACGTACAGCAAAAACCACCGACGTCTAAACCCGTGACGACAGAAATAAAACCTACGGTTAAAAAAGAAGAAAAAAAATTAGATAAAATGGAAAAAAAAACTGAGGCATCCGATGAGCAACCAGCGCCTACTAAAAAATTACCCGCGCCTGAAAAACAAAAATTAAATACCCAGGAATTAAAAGATTTTTTAAATGAAGAAAACCAAGAAATTGCACAGTTACAACAGCATGTGAATCAGCAAGCACAGCAAACCGCAGATCAAGCGGCTATTGCAGAATATGTTGGTTTAATTAAACAAAAAATACAGCGGCATTGGACTAAGTCTTTAACGACCAATGATTCCATTAAAGTCACCTTGAAAATTGTAATGTTACCGGGTGGTGAGGTGATAAACGTTTCCGTATTGGCATCTAGTGGTAATGCGGTTTTTGATCGTTCAGCGACGCAAGCCGTACAAAAAGCAAAAACATTACCAGTACCCAATGAAATGCGATTGTTTAATCAATACTTTAAAATTTTAGTCGTCCTTTTTCGATCTGATGATTTATAGCGAGATATTATTATGAAAAATAATTGGTTTAGTGTTTTAGGCTATGTCCTCTGTGGGTGGATTTTTTCACTACCTGTGATTGCAGCGCAAGATTTAGTGGTCGAAATTACCCATGGCACGACGAGTGCGACGGCCATTGCGGTGTCACCCTTTCAGTGGCAAGGTGCGAGTGCACCGACGGAAGATGTTGCACAAATTATTTCTGATGATCTTGCACATACCGCGCAATTTCGTTCGTTAGCCCAGGATCAATTACCGAGTCATCCCACACAGCAAGCATCCGTTAATTTTGCTGAGTGGAAACAAGTTGCGGCAGAATATTTAACCATTGGGCGCATTCAGCCAAACCCGCAGGGCTATCAGTTTGAGTTTGAATTATTTGACGTCTATGGACAGCATTTGTTAGATGCTAGGCGAGGTCAGGCGAGTCATTTACGAGATTTAGCCCATCATATTAGCGATCAAATTTATGAGCGATTGACCGGTATGCGCGGTATTTTTTCTACCCGAATTTTATATGTTACTTTGGAAAGACCGCACCCTAAACAGACTTTTTATCGATTGCAGATGGCCGATGCTGATGGTTATCGTGCGCAAACTATTTTCCAATCGCCAGAGCCTATTTTGTCGCCTAGCTGGTCTTCCGATGGCAAGCGCGTGGCATATGTCTCGTTTCATCAAGGGGGTAAACCGGCAATTTATATTCATGAATTAGCGACGGGGCAGCAGGAAAAAATTGCTGCTTACAAGGGAACCAACGGTGCACCCGCTTGGTCACCGGATGGTCGATCCTTGGCTATGACTTTATCGAAGGATGGCAATCCTGAGATTTATTTATATCAATTAGAGGATAAAAGTTTGCTGCGATTGACGAAAAACTTGTCGATTGATACCGAGCCTCGTTGGTACCCCGATGGCGCCAGCTTAATCTTTACCTCTAATCGTGGTGGATCGCCCCAGCTGTATCAACTAGGCTTGGCGGACCATAGTGTTCGTCGACTCACCTATGAGGGCAACTATAATGCTCGTGGTGAGATTACCCGAGATGGCCGATATTTGGTGATGGTTCATCGTGAGCAGGGTTTGTTTCATATTGCGACCCAAGATTTGATGAAAGGTCATTTGAATATTCTGACTTCCACTCAATTGGATGAGTCTCCTAGTGTCGCCCCTAATGGAAATATGATAATTTACGCGACCTTGCGCGGTAATGAGGGTGTTTTAGCTGTTACATCCATCGATGGTCGCGCTAAATTTTTCTTGCCTGCTCGTCAAGGCGAAGTGAGAGAGCCGGTATGGTCTCCTTTTCGCTGATTCGCTAAAGTCTGTTTAATGTGAAGTCAATTATTAAAGGAGTGAATGATGTTGAAAATACACAAAATGCGATTTTTGTCTTTGGTACTGATGGTTTTATTGACCGGTTGTGCGGCGACTAAATCTTTGCTTAATAAAGCGCCGGCTGCTGCAACCAAGGCACCTGCAGATACTTCAACAGTGGTTGCTACCACCCCTGTGCCGAGTGCAACAACTTCTGCAACCAGTGCATCAGACACAGCTGAGAGTGCAACGAATCCTAAGACAGATTTGCGCGAGCAACGGGTATTTTATTTTGATTATGACCAAGATACGTTAAAGCCAGAATCTTATTCTGCATTGAAGGCGCATGCACAATATTTAGCTAACAAGGCGTCGGCTCATGTGCGTTTAGAAGGTCATGGTGATGAGCGTGGCACGCGAGAATATAACCTGGCATTAGGTGAGCGACGGGCAAATGCCATTGCACAATTCTTAACGCTAAACAGTGTGACCAGTGAACAAATTGAGACAGTCAGCTATGGTGAGGAAAAACCGGTTTCGTTAGAACATGATGAATCAGCGTGGGCACACAATCGTCGCGTTGAATTAATTTATACCACTCAATAAATAGCGAGCGATGTGTTTATGCAGTCAATCCATTGGAGTAAAAAAATTCAACTTCGTATAAAAGCATCCATTGTTAGTTGTGCTTTGTGCGGTATTTTAATGCTTTTACCTGATGCTTTGATTGCTGCGGAAAATGTTATCGTAGAGCGGCCTACAGATCAGCGCGTTTTTGTGCCTAATTCAGAGGCTGAAAATTCTGCGTCTGTAGCGGCAGAACCAATCAGTGCCTCTGCAAATAGTAATGTTGTCGCTACAGAATCTCAGCCTGAAAATCCCTTGTGGGATTTACATAATCAATTGACGCAATTACAGGAACAATTGCAAATTTTGCAAGGTGTAGTTGAAGAACAAGCCCATCAGTTGGAAGTATTGGATAATCAGCAGAAAGAACATTACATTGATTTAGATCAGCGGATGAATGAACTGAAAAAGACTGGGCCTACAGCAACACCTTCTACGAATCATACCAACGCCGCTAATGCGGCACCCGTGGATGAACAGGCTTTTTTCAGTGAAAAACAGCGCTATCAAGTGGCGCAAGATTTTATTAAAGCCAGAAAGTTAGAGGATGCTAAGCGTGCTTTAGCGCAATATTTAAAAGAATTTCCCAAGGGTATTTTTGCCGCCAATGCGCATTATTGGTTAGGTGAAATTAATTTGGTCTCTACCACGCCAGATTTAGATCAAGCGCAATACCATTTTTCTTATATCGTGCAAAATTATCCAACCCATACCAAAATTCCTGCGGCATTGTATAAATTGGGCACTATCTACAACATGCAAGGTCAGCCAGCCAAAGCAAAGAATTATTTTAATCGTGTGATTCAACAATATCCCGATTCTTCCGCTGCGCAATTAGCGAAAAATTCACTCAAATAATTGGGTGCTGCACCAATGAAAAAACAGGTTCAGTCACTGATTACCGTTAATGAAATATTTTATTCTATTCAAGGTGAATCCAGTCGAATGGGTTTGCCTACGGTTTTTATTCGTTTAACGGGTTGCCCTCTCAGATGTAGTTATTGCGATACCGAGTACGCTTTTAAAGGTGGCGAGCGTCTGAGTATTCCACAAATTCTGACCGCTGTTGCTGCGTATCAACCCACTTATATTACCGTGACCGGTGGCGAACCATTAGCGCAAAAAAACTGTTTATCTCTATTAACCGCTTTATGCGATGAAAATTATCAAATATCGCTAGAAA
Organism: Gammaproteobacteria bacterium; assembly: GCA_023265895.1. Lineage (GTDB taxonomy): Bacteria > Pseudomonadota > Gammaproteobacteria > Pseudomonadales > JAHFSE01 > JAHFSE01. The sequence goes on along the minus strand of JAHFSE010000010.1, from coordinate 31,505 downwards.
CCAGTGGTGCATTAGAAATTCAAGAAGTGGATGTTCGGGTTAAAATTGTGATGGATTTAAAAACCCCGAGTTCTCATGAAGTGGATAAAAATTTGTGGGAAAATTTAAAATTTTTAAAGCCTACCGATGAAATTAAATATGTAATTTCTGATCAAATCGATTATGAATGGGCAAAAAGTACAATCCATACTCATCAATTGACGCAACGTGTCAGTAACTTATTATTCTCCCCTTGTTTTGATCAATTACCAGCGCAACAATTAGCAGAATGGATTTTAGCGGATCGTTTGCCGGTGCGAATGCAGCTGCAATTACATAAATTTATTTGGACAGAATCGAGAGGGCGATAATGAAAGCCGTCATTTTATGTTCTGGTGGTCTTGATTCTGCTACCTGTTTAGCTTGGGCAATATCGCAGGGTTATGCCTGTTATGCGTTGAGCTTTAATTATGGTCAGCGTCATCAGTCAGAATTAATCGCTGCGTCTCGTATCACTGACCTGTTAGGTGTCATGGAACATAAAACCTTACAAGTGGATTTAGCGCAACTGGGCGGCTCTGCTTTAACAGATCTCACGATTGCCGTACCGGAGCAAGAAAGTGTGGGGATTCCCATTACCTATGTGCCTGCACGTAACACTATTTTTTTGTCATTAGCACTGGCCTATGGGGAAGTGATAGACGCAGACGCGATCGTGTTGGGTGTGAATGCGGTGGATTATTCCGGTTATCCTGATTGCCGACCCGAATATATTGCAGCTTTTCAACGGCTGGCCAATTTAGCGACGCAGCAAGGCGTGGAAGGTCACGGTATGCGCATTGAAACGCCGTTATTATATTTGAGTAAAGCGGAAATTATTCAGTTAGGTGTGAGCTTGGGTGTGGACTACCGCATGACGGTTTCTTGTTATCAAGCGGATGCCAATGGGCGCGCTTGTGGTGTTTGTGACAGTTGTCGATTGCGCAAGCAAGGTTTTATGCAAGCAGGCATAGACGATGCTACTGAGTATTATCATCAATAAAAGGCAACAGCAAATATTGCAGAGGCTAATTTATGGATGCATTACTAGATGCTGAATTAACTGAGTTGCAAGTCAAACGGCTTTATCAAAAAGCGGTGCAATTATTAACCCGTAGAGAGTGGGGGCGAGAAGAATTATTCCATCGTTTAGTCAAAGCTAGCCAAAATAAACAAGCCGTTGGATGGATAAACTCACCGCCAGTTTCAGCGGAGATCACAGCTGCAATTCATCAGGTGCTGGATCGTTTGACTGAACAGGGCTACCTCAGCGAGCTTCGTTTTTTGACGTCCTATGTTACTATGCGCCGGCAAAAGGGTTTTGGTCCCCTACGTATTACGCTTGAATTAAAACAGCGCGGTATTCCTGAAGCTCAGATTGCTCGTGTGGTGGAAACCCATGCCAAACACTGGAGCGAACTTGCTCGGCATTTAGCTGCGAAAAAACAGCAGCAAGCTAAAACACCGATCCAGCAGATGCGATTTTTGCTGAGTCGTGGATTCAGTCCGGAGCAAGCGCGTAGGGCAGTGAATGCATCAATCTATGTCTAAGCTCGTGTCATTCCCGCGTAGGCGGGAATGACACAGTACAAATATATCAAATGATGAGATTTTAATTTATGAAGAGCGCCGAAATACGACAAGCATTTTTAGATTTTTTTGCTCAGCATGGTCATCAAGTAGTACCCAGTAGTTCATTGATTCCTCATAACGATCCCTCATTATTATTTACCAATGCGGGCATGGTGCAATTTAAAGATGTTTTTCTGGGACGTGATAAACGAGATTATGTACGGGCCGCTTCTTCGCAACGTGTAGTGCGTGCTGGCGGTAAGCATAATGATTTAGACAATGTGGGTTATACCGCACGTCATCATACTTTTTTTGAAATGTTAGGTAATTTTAGTTTTGGCGATTATTTTAAACGTGAAGCGATTCACTATGCTTGGGATTTTCTTACACAAATTTTGAAATTACCGAAAGAAAAATTATGGGTGACGGTATTTAAAGACGATAAAGAAGCGGAAGCGATTTGGTTGAATGAAGTGGGTATTGATCCACAGCGCTTTTCTCGCCTAGGTGAAAAAGATAATTTTTGGGCCATGGGCAACACCGGCCCTTGCGGCCCTTGCACCGAAATTTTTTATGATCACGGCCCAGAAATAGCAGGTGGTCCACCAGGTAGTCCCGATGAGGATGGTGATCGTTATATTGAAGTGTGGAATTTAGTTTTCATGCAATACGATCGACAAGAAAGTGGGGAATTAATTCCGTTGCCAAAGCCTTCCGTTGATACCGGTATGGGTTTAGAGCGTATTTCTGCGGTGATGCAGCAGGTACATAATAATTATGAAATTGATTTATTTGCGTCGATGATTCGTTCTATTGCAGCGTTGCTCAAAATAGCTGATTTAAAAAATCATTCCTTAAGAGTCATTGCTGATCATATTCGTTCCTGCGCTTTTTTAGTGGTGGATGGTGTCTTTCCATCGAATGAAGGTCGCGGTTATGTACTCCGCAGAATTATTCGTCGTGCTGCAAGGCATGGGCATCAACTCGGTGCTGACGTGGGATTTTTTAGTCGTTGCGTAAAATTTTTGATTGCTGTGATGGGTGATGCTTATCCAGAGTTGCGTCCTGCGCAAGCGCAAGTGGAAAAAGTTTTATTATTAGAAGAAGAAAAATTTTCCGAAACATTAGCGCAAGGATTAAAACTGCTAGAAAAGGAATGTGCGCAATTAACCGGTGATGTCATTCCCGGCCAAATTTTATTTACCCTGTATGACACTTATGGCTTTCCTCTCGATTTAACTGCGGATATTGCGCGAGAAAAGCATCTCAAAATCGATCAAATGGGTTTTGACGCAGCGATGGCACAACAGCAAGCACAGTCGCGGCAAGCGGGACAATTTCGTGCATTAAAAACCGGATTAATTTCCGGTGAAGAAAAATCGCAATTTACTGGTTATGAGTCAGCGGAAAATTCTGCACGGCTCACGCAAATCTATCATCATGAACAAGCGGTATCTGCTTTAGCTACTGGTGAGCAAGGGATTATTTTACTCGATAACACACCTTTTTATGCAGAGTCTGGTGGTCAAGTAGGTGATAGGGGAGAAATTCGCAAAGCGGATGGCAGTATTTTTATTGTAGAAGACACGCAAAAAGAACAAGACGCGGTGTTGCATATAGGCTATGTAGCGAGCGGCGTTTTTCAAGCGAACGATTGTGTGACTGCGCGGTTTAATGAAACTCGTCGACAAGCGATTCGACGGAATCATTCAGCAACTCATTTATTGCACGCCGTGTTACGTCAGTTGTTAGGTCCGCAGGTGCAACAAAAAGGTTCATTAGTAGATGATCAAAAATTACGATTCGATTTTTCTTGGTTAGAGCCGATCAGTGCTGATCAGTTGCAAAAAATTGAAAAATTAGTGAATCAAAAAATTTTAGAAAACACGGATATTACTACTGAATTAATGGATTTAGAAGCAGCGAAACAAAAAGGCGCTATGGCGTTGTTTGGTGAAAAATATACGCAGCAAGTGCGGGTATTAAGTATGGGGCGTGAAGATTTCTCTGTGGAACTGTGCGGTGGAACTCATGCGCAACGGACGGGCGATATAGGGTTATTTAAAATCCTTTCGGAATCTGGTGTTGCTGCTGGCGTGCGACGGATTGAAGCAGTGACAGGTGAGGTGGCTTTGGTTTTTATGCAAAAGCAAACACAACAGTTAGGAGAATTAGCGCAGCTATTAAAATCTAATCCAGAACAATTAGTCGAGCGCATACAATCGCAATTCGATAAGCAAAAAGAATTGGAAAAAAATGTCGAACGCTTGTCGCAGAAATTATTGCATAGCGCAGAGCAGCAAGGGTTAGCTCAAGTCCGACAATGTGACTCTATCTCTGTGTTAGCGATTTGCTTAGAAGATATAGATGCAAAAAATCTACGTGCTGTGGTGGATCGCTACAAACAAACTTTGGGCGAAGCGGTCATTGCATTAGCCAGTGTCAAGGATAATAAAGTCAGTTTATGCGTCGGTGTCACGGATCCGTTATGTAAAAAATTATCTGCTGGTGTGCTGGTGAATTACTTGGCTCAACAAGTAGGTGGTAAAGGCGGTGGGCGACCTGATTTAGCGATGGCTGGTGGTGATCAACCGGCACAACTAACAAGGGCGCTGAACAGCGTTTATGCTTGGGTCAGTGATTTGATTGCAAAAAATTAACTTGCCGGTGGATTCGCTATTTTAGAATAGACCTCTACGATTTATTCTTTTGGTTTATTATAGATCGGCATTTTATTGTTATTGAGTGCATTAGCAACACTCGAATAATTGGGTACACCCAGTTGTGCAGAAAGGGTTTGGCTCAGTTTTGCGAGTGTTTGTAGATGAATGGGATTCGCTGTTTTAATGCCAAAACCTTGTAATTGATATAATAGATCTTCAGTGGCGAGCATTTTGTCTAATCCAGCAATGGAACTTTCAAATTTTTGAATCCCTATTTGCAAGGCTAAAAATAAATTAGCGACGCCTTGACCGTGACTGTTAGAAATTCTGAGTGCGTCGGGTAGCTGTGTTTGTTGCCCGATCGCTTCCAAATATTGTGCTAGTGCACCGACGCTGACTTCCCCGGGAATTTCCAAGGTGATTTCAAATCCCATATCACGCAATTGTTTAGCCAGCTCAGCTACCTGTTTGATAGAAACCGCTGGATATTCGTCACTAGAAATATCTGAAATAACGGCTTGTATGGGTAGGTCCAATCGTGAAGATTCTCTCAGTTTTTCTAATCGTTCGTATTGTTCTTTCCCTAGAGGTCCCATTTTAGAAGCAGAAACAGGCGTCGAAATGGCGCAAATATTTGATGATAAAAATTGTGTTGTTGGTGTGATTCCCGGTGGAATATTTTGTGTCATCCATGCGCGTGATAGTGTGGGTATATAGGATGCAGTGATTGAGGTTAATCCGCTCTCTGCAAGTTGATCTATGACGCTGGTTATTTCTTGCGGATTTAATTTAGCCGCACTGGGTAAAATGGGGCTGATTTCTTGAATGGTGACCTGTGTTGGTAATGACCAAGTAGGCGCTGCCATAGCAGTAGTAGGCAGTCTTATGGGTGGATAATGGCAGGGCGCAATTTGGCTTTGCATGCGTTGACCGGTGATGGGTTGAATCTTCGTTAATGCACTTGTTATGTTTGGAGAGACAGCTGTAGTGATTGTGCTGAATGTTTTAAATAGGTTCGTAGCAGCAGCTCTATACATAAAATAGTTCCCCGATCATTTTTAATTGCTTTGCTTAAAAGAGCGGCGATTTTACACGAAATAAAATGAAGGGAAAAATTATTTTATTGTTGGCCGAATTGCGCTTCGATACGAAGGATAAATGCGGGGGTGAATTCATGTTGTTGATCGAGCGGCCAATTTAATTGCGGTTCTAGTTCCAAATACAGCCAATTACTATAGATATTGCGGCGATAACGAGCGCTAATGCCATAATTTTCTGTCGTGAAAGCAGGTATCGTAAAACCAGAAAAAGCAAAAGTATAAGAGAGCGCTTGTTTAACATCGAGTTGTTGAAATAGAGTGAATTGTTCTAGCCAATCAACGCCTTGCGTACTTTCCGAGAAGGTTGCTGCGGAGGTCCATCGAAAGAGTTTGTTAGCTGCTAATAGGTGATCAAAATCCAGTTGTGATCGCTCACCAAAACCTTCCCGAGCTCGCCAAAAAAGGGTTTCAGAGAAATTCCATCTTTCTGCTTCGTTGAGAATATAGTAATAACGAAATCGCGTTTGGGTAAAAAATTGCAGGCCGTGATTAAATCGTGTGCCGACATCTAAATCCAACTGATGTTTTTTCTCCGTTTGCGCAATCCAGCGTAAGGTAGCGCTGTAATGATTATTAGAGTTATGTTCAGGTAATATTTCTGCTGAAGGCGACAGCGCATCTTGATCTTGGGTATCATCGCTAATTAATAAGTTAAATTTTTCCTGTAGATTGGGTAGTGCAATACGCGCACGAATTCGTGGGTTAAAAGCCAAAATGGTGCTGTCTTTTTGCGTGAGAGAAAAAGAATTATAGACGCGCACTAAAGACGAAGCGTACTCGCTGTCATAACGGGTATCACCAAAGAAACGATCAAAATGGACCGCTGTATTGCACACTCGCTCGGACCATGTGGTATGCGTGCGATCTAACCATGAATCTGTTGGAGCAGAAGATGATTCAGCGCAGGGTGTAAGTGCTTCCGGTGTTATGACAATCTTTTCCGCAGCGAATAAAGGTGGGCACCACAGCAAGTAAAATAGAGCAATCAAGTACTCAAGGTGTTGTAAGCAGCGTTTTTTGGTTAAATAGTCGGTCATGTTCGTCATTTAGCGGTTGCATCGTATATTGAAAAATGAATCTCTATCCCCATCTTATGGGCCACTGAATTTGCCCTCTTTGCATTCTTTATTTATGACTACCCTGGAGTTTAACATGACTGAGACACTCGCCAAGCAAACCTTAGGCTTTCAAGCAGAGATCAAACAATTATTACAACTGATGGTACATTCACTATACAGTAATCGCGAAATATTTCTAAGAGAGCTTATTTCTAACGCTTCTGATGCTGCAGATAAGTTGCGTTTTATTGCTTTAAATGATTCTCAGCTATTGGAAAATGATGCTGAGTTGAATATCCATATCTCCTTTGATAAGGACAAAAAAATTGTTCGCATCGCTGACAATGGTATTGGAATGTCTCGGGATGAGGTGGTTGAGCATTTAGGTACGATTGCGAAATCAGGTACTGCACAATTTTTGCAATCTCTCAGTGGTGACCAACGCAATGATACGCAATTGATTGGTCAATTTGGTGTGGGTTTTTATTCTGCTTTTGTGGTAGCTGATCGTGTGGAAGTATTTTCTCGTAAAGCGGGCTTGTCAGTAGATCAGGGCGTTCATTGGGAATCTACCGGTGAAGGGGATTTTACCGTAGAAACCGTGGAGAAAAATACGCGAGGGACTGAGGTTGTTCTACATTTACGGGAAGATGCCAGTGAATTTGCCGATGACTGGCGTTTACGGTCTATTATTCGAAAATATTCTGATCATATTTCATTGCCTATTTTGATGGAAAAACAACAATGGGATGCTGAAGCGGCAGAAGGAGACGATAAAAAGAGTAAAAAGAAAAAAGAAAAATCTGCGTCCGAACAAGAAGTCGTGAATAAAGCAACGGCTTTATGGACCCGCTCTCGTTCAGACATTACCGATGAGGAATATCAAGAATTCTACAAACACATTGCTCATGATTTTGAAATGCCCTTAACTTGGTCGCACAATAAAGTGGAAGGCAAACAGGAATACACCAGTTTATTGTATTTGCCGAAACGTCCACCGTTTGATTTATATAATCGTGAAGCACCTAAAGGTTTAAAGCTGTATGTTCAGCGGGTGTTTATTATGGACGATGCAGAACAATTTTTACCTTTGTATTTACGCTTCATTAAAGGTGTATTGGATGCGAACGATTTACCATTGAATGTCTCTCGTGAAATTTTGCAGGGGAATAAATCCGTCGAAAACATGCGTTCTGCTTTAGTTAAACGTGTATTGGAGATGTTATCTAAATTGGCAAAAGAGGAACCAGAGCAGTATGCAGAATTCTGGAAATCCTTTGGTGCTGTATTAAAAGAAGGGCCAGGTGAAGATTTTGCTAACCGCGAAAAAATCGCTAGTTTATTACGTTTTCACAGTACTGCCGCAGAAAGCGATCAAGCGTCTGTTGGTTTAGATCAATATTTGGAGCGCATGAAGCCGGAGCAAAATAAGATTTATTATCTCACGGCCGATAGTTATAAAGCAGCAATCAATAGTCCGCACTTAGAAGTGTTCCGTAAAAAAGGCATTGAAGTTTTATTGTTGTGTGAGCGTATTGATGAGTGGATGATGACTTATTTGCACGAATATCAAGGTAAATCTTTCCAGCACGTCGCAAAAGATAATTTGGATTTAGGGGATCTTGAAGACGAAAGCGATAAAAAAGCACAGAAGGCTTCGGAAAAATCTGCCAAAGCATTAGTCGATCGCATGAAAGAAGTCTTAAAAGAGCAAGTGCAAGATGTGAAAGTAACCCATCGCTTAACCGATTCGCCTTGTTGTTTGGTGTTAGGTGCTCATGATATGGGGCATCAGATGCGTCAAATTATGAAAGCGGCAGGGCAGGTCGTGCCAGAATCTAAACCTATTTTAGAAATTAATCCCCAGCATCCTTTAGTGGAGCGTTTGAATGATGAAATTCAGCAAGATCGCTTTGATGATTTGGCCAGAATTTTATTGGATCAAGCAGTATTAGCGGAAGGCAGCCAATTAGAAGATCCCAATGCTTACGTCCAACGGATTAATAAGTTGTTGTTAGAGTTGGCAAAAGCGTCTTCTTGACGCAGTTGTTAGTTTTTTATCGGTGAAATTATCTTGATCTCTCTGTGGGAGGCGTGTATAAGCGCGCCTTCTGCAAAGGGAATAATAGTGAGAAGTTTTAAGGAGAAGTATTAGTCTATATTTATTTTTGAGGAGTCAGTCATGAGTAATTTTCGTCTAGAAGGTGTTCAACAAAACATTGAGAATCAAGCACCTTTGGGCAATGAGGGTAATGCTGCGACCAGCCGCACTGGTGTTGTCGATTCACCCTTATTGGATGGCGTTGTATGGGAAAATGCAGTTACATTTCTCGCTCGAGTTGAACAAAGTGGTGAGCAAGATTTTCGTGATGTTTCCCCCTTTTCTTCCTTGGCTGCAGCTTCTCCTACGACAGTCGGTGTTATTTCGCCTGCAATGTTTGATCAATTCATAGATCAAGCCAGCGATCTAGCACAACGGGCAAATCTATTGTCCCACCCAACAAATGCTCAATACCAGTCGGGTCTTAATACTATTTTCTTTAATTTTGGTGCCAAATTAGAGACATTCGTGCGTTTATTAAGTGATTGTCGACGCCGCAGTTTTGGTGGTGAGTCGGCGGTTGATGTCGCTGTTGCATCTGCAGCGAAAATGCGTCTCAGTGTAGGTTCAGAACAGCAGCGTTCTACCGAACAGTTTAAAGCTCAAGTTGATCAACTCATGATGCGAGCAAAAGCGGCAGTTCGTGATCGAGAGGTAGAGCAAAATATTGCTGAATTAGAAGCCTTATCAGCTGAATTAGCTATGCAAAGTTGGTTGTTAGAAAGAGCGCCTGCACCGCGTACTGATATTAATGTCCATGGCGTACCTCAGATTAATTTATTTCCTGATGCTTAAATTAGGTGATGTTCCTAAACTTCAAATTTAAGTATTTTCTGAAATATCATGAAAAGAAGAAGAAAATGGTGGGTCGTGCTGGATTCGAACCAGCGACCAATTGGTTAAAAGCCAACTGCTCTACCGACTGAGCTAACGACCCTTGAGGAAAACCAGCCAGTAGGCTGAGGAGGCGCACATGATACTGGAAATTTAGTAAAAAACAACCTCTTCAACAGGTTAGCTGTAGGGAATTAAATCTGCTGTAAGGCTGAAATGAGTTGCTTTTATCGTGTACCAAAAACCACCATAGTTTTACCGCTGACAGAAACCAGTCCTTGATCTTCTAATGTTTTCAACACGCGGCCCGCCATTTCTCGAGAGCAACCTACTAAGCGTCCAATATCTTGGCGGGTAATTTTGATTTGCATGCCATCTGGGTGGGTGATCGCATCGGGTTGTTTGCATAAATCTAAAAGTGTGCGAGCTACGCGGCCTGCAACATCTAGAAAAGCCAGGTCACCGACTTTGCGTGTGGTTGCGCGTAGTCGTTTGGTTAATTGTGCGCCCAGTGCAAATAATAATTCAGGATGTTCATGAGCCAGCTGGTGAAATTGTGTATAACTGATTTCACCGATTTCACATTCTGTTTTTGCTCGAATACAAGCACTACGTTGAGCGCTGTCATCAAAAAGCCCCATTTCACCAAAAAATTCCCCTGCATTGAGATAGGCGATGATCATTTCGTGATCATCGCTGTCTTCAATTAAAACAGTGACGGTGCCTTTGATAATAAAATATAACGTATTGGATGCTTCGCCTTCATTAATTAAGGTGCTTCTGGCGGGAAATTTACGTCGGACGCATTGGGATAAAAACCATTCGATGTCTTTTAAATAGGGGTTTTTAGCTGAGTTCATGAGGTTACCTGAAGTCTTAATCGGCGGTCAGGATACTCTCACAGAGGGGCCTGCATGAGCGAGTGGTTTTAAGGTATGTTGCCTGAAAGTTTTATGGTAACCTTGCGGCCTTTTTGGGGCGATCCGGTAGCAGATTATGAAGGCAACAGTCACTTGGCTTGAGGGCGTGAAATTTCAGGGTACTTCTGAAAGTGGTCATTCCATCATCATGGATGGTCCGCCAGACCATGGTGGTTTGAATCAAGGCATGCGTCCGATGGAATTGTTGTTGTTAGGGGTAGGGGGTTGTGCCTCCTTTGATGTGGTGCATATTCTGCGTAAAGCACGGCAATCGGTCACTCACTGTGAAGCTAAGATTGACGCTGAGCGTGTGGATGCAGTGCCGGCTGTCTTTAGTAAAATTCATCTGCATTTCATCGTCAGTGGTGAAAATTTAAAGTTGGAGCAAGTCAAAAAAGCCGTGGCATTGTCTGCGGAAAAATATTGTTCAGGATCCATCATGATGCAAGCCGCTGGCGTTGCTGTGACGCATAGTTATGAGATTGTTGCGTCATGAGACCCGCGGGCATGATGGGCTTGCGACATGTGGCTTTGTTTGTCGCTGACTTAGAAGCTTGTGTGGCTTTTTATTGTGATCTAGTGGGCATGACAATCGAGTGGCAGCCGGATGCGGATAATTATTATTTAACCTCAGGGTTTGATAATTTGGCTTTGCATCGTGCTAAAGCTGAAGTTTCCATGAGTGGACAAAGGTTAGATCATATTGGTTTTATTTTGGCGAAGCCGGAACAAGTGGATGCTTGGTATCAATATTTAGATGCGCAAAAGGTTGTAATAAAAGCTGCGCCAAGAACCCACCGCGATGGTGCGCGAAGTTTTTATTGTGTGGATCCAGCCATGAATGTCATTCAATTTATTTATCATCCGCCGATTTCTGGTGCGTTTTGTTCTGAGGTGCCGCGATCATGATAGGAAGTAAAATTAAGTTACTGGGATTTAATAATTTAACTAAATCCTTAAGCTTCAATATTTATGACATCTGTTATGCCAAGACAGAACAGCATCGCATTGAATATATCGAATATATTGATGAGTTGTATAATGCGCAGCGATTGACGCAAATTTTGACAGAAGTGACGCATATTATCGGCGCGAATATTTTAAATATTTCGCGACAAGATTATGAGCCGCAAGGTGCGAGCGTGACTATGTTAATTGCTGAACATGAAACGCCGCCCGACGAAAGTAAAACTCGAGAAGAGCCAGGTCCTATTCCTACCAGCAGTGTGGCGCATTTGGATAAGAGCCATATTACGGTGCATACCTATCCTGAAAGCCATCCAGATAATGGTATTAGTACTTTTAGAGCGGATATTGATGTGTCTACGTGTGGTTTAATTTCGCCATTGCGTGCGTTGAATTATCTGATTCACTGTTTTGATTCAGATATTGTGACCGTCGATTATCGTATTCGTGGTTTTACCCGTGATACGGATGGCAGCAAGCATTACATTGATCATGAAATTAATTCGATTCAAAATTATTTATCGGACGATACTCAAGCCGCTTATCAAATGATTGATGTGAATGTTTATCAAGAAAATATTTTTCACACTAAGATGCTGTTGAAAGAATTTAAGCTGAATGATTATTTATTTGGTATGGGCGTGGATGAGTTAACAGAAACCGAAACCACGGATATTAAAGAGCGAGTACATCGTGAAATGCTTGAGATTTTTTACGGTCGAAATATTGATTAAAGCGAGTGTGCTGTGGTGTCTGAATATCTCGCGAATAAAATAGATCTGAAAACTTTATCCAATCTGCAATCTCAATTGGTAGGTTGTTTTCCATTAGCCAGTTTTTCACGATTGATGCAGCATAGCGCTGATCAAATGCCCACGGATACACAAATTTCGTTGGCATTTTCTCTCAATGAGCAGGGGCAACGTTTGATTGTCGGCAAAGTTGAGGTTGTATTGAATATGGTTTGTCAGCGTTGTCTGGAGCCTTTTTTGTGGAACTTAAATGTGCCGATTCATTTGGTGCAGATCCCCGAAGGGTGTAAGGTGCAATCCTTGCCGGAGGCGTTTGAATGGCTTGAGGGTTTGGCTGATGTGACAACCTTAGTTGAACTGCTTGAGGATGAGTTGCTGCTGGCTTTACCTGTGGCGGTCAGTCATCCTCTAGATCAATGTGATGCACAAATTGTAAAACAATTGCAGGTACAGGATACCCCTGAGCCGGTAAAACAGGTAGAATCATCGCAATTTTTTCAGGCGCTTCAGCGAATTCAGCAGGAGCAATCGAAAAAGGACCACTCTGATTAGTTTTCTTTAGGAGCCCTCTCATGGCTGTACAACAAGGTCGCACTACTCCTTCCAGACGAGGCATGCGTCGTTCGCATGATGCTCTGACTGCTGCAACGTTATCGCAGGATCCAGAAACGGGAGAAACCCATTTACGTCACCACATCACACCCGATGGTTTTTATCGTGGTAAACAAGTGATTTTTACCAAAACGGTAGTGGATGAAACTTCGGAAGACAGCGCTGAATAAGCCTGTTTTTTTAGATCGGATCTTTTCCATGTTAACCCCTCCTTGTGAGGGGTTTTTGCTTTGTCTGTTTAAGAGATAGGTATGATTCAAATTGCAGTGGATGCGATGGGTGGGGATTTTGGTCTGGCTGTGACCCTTCCTGCGGCATTGGAATATCTTAAACAATATGCCGATGTGCAGTTACTGTTAGTAGGCCAAGAGTCAGAGCTTCAATTGCGGCTGCAAGGTGTTTCTGCGGCATTGTTGCGGCGTTTAACCATCGTACCGAGTTCTCAAGTGGTGACCATGGCTGATAAGCCGTCGGTGGCTGCTCGCCAAAAAAAAGATTCTTCCATGCGCATTGGTATCGATTTGGTGAAGCAGCATCGAGCGGATGCGTTTGTGAGCGCGGGTAATACCGGTGCTTTAGTTGCTATTTCGCGATTTGTCTTAAAAACCCTGCCGCATATTGACCGACCCAGCATTATTTCTGTGATTCCTCGTGCGCGAGGACATTTTCATATGTTGGATTTAGGTGGCAGTGTAGGTGGTTCGAGCGATTATTTATTCCAATGTGCCCTGATGGGTTCGGTGGTCTGTCAAGTGTTGGATGCTATTCAAAAGCCAACCATTGGATTGCTAAATATTGGTGAAGAAGAAATTAAAGGTAACGAAGCCATTAAGCAGGCGCATCAATTACTCAGTCAATCCAGTCTTAATTATATCGGCTACATTGAAGGCGATCGCATGTTTCAAGGGGGTGTGGATGTGGTGGTTTGTGATGGGCTATTGGGTAATATTGCCCTGAAGTCCAGTGAAGGTGTTGCGCGCTTGATGAGCCAAGTGATTCGAGAAGAAATTCAAATGAATTGGTATCGACGTAGTGTTGCTGCGTTGGCGTGGCCTGTGTGGCGTGGATTGAAAAAACGCATGGATCCAGCTTTACATAATGGCGCAACCTTAGTGGGCCTCAATGGGTTGGTGATAAAAAGTCATGGCAGTGCTCATGTATTTTCGTTTCAGCAAGCCATTCGAGTGGCTCATAAAGAAGTACAGCAGAACTTATTAGATAAAATGCGTTCGGGACTATCAGGCTTAGTGGCTGAATTAACCCGATCTTAATTGTGAACAGAATATAAGAGCGCTTATGTCGTCAACATCCTTTGGTATTGTATTTCCAGGTCAGGGCTCTCAGCAGGTGGGTATGTTGGCTGAGGTGGCATCGGTATATCCTGAAGTGATGAAAACCTTTGCCGAAGCATCCGAGATATTGGGCTACGATTTATGGCAATTAGCGCAGCAAGGACCCGCTGTTGTGTTAGGACAAACTCAAGTGACTCAACCACTGATGTTAGTGGCGGGTGTCGCTGTGTGGCGTGTGTGGAAAAAAGCCAAAGGCGCGGATCCTATTTGGATGGCGGGTCATAGTTTGGGTGAATATACTGCGTTGGTGTGTGCAAATGCGTTAGCGTTTTCAGACGCGGTTGGTTTAGTAGAAAAGCGTGCTCGTTATATGAATGAAGCCGTAGCCGAAGGTGAAGGCAGCATGGCAGCTATTTTAGGTTTGTCAGCGCAGAAAATCATTGAATTATGTGAGATGGCAAAAAACCTTGGGCCAGTGACGCCAGCGAATTTTAATACGCCTGAACAAACGGTCATTGGTGGTATGAAAATAGCGGTGGAGCGAGTGGCGGAATTAGCGAAAATGCACGGCGCTAAAAAAGTCATTCCTGTTGCTATGAGCGTACCCTCTCATTGTCCGCTCATGTTGCCTGCAGCGGAAAGATTAAAAGCAGATCTTGCGCATGTGCATTTTCGCTCCCCCAATTGCCTCGTGATCAATAATGTAGATGTCGCAGCAATGACACCCATTTCGATCGGTGATGATATGTTGAATAATCAAATTCGTGATGCTTTATTTCGACAAATGTATCATCCCGTGCGTTGGGTTGAAGTGATTCAAGCAGCCGTAGGATCAGGTATCACTCGATTGATAGAATTAGGTTCTGGTAAAGTGCTCAGTGGTTTGAATAAACGCATTGCGCCAGATATTCAATCTATGTCTGTACAAGATATTACCAGTTTACACCAGGCTTTAGAGGAATTTTCCCTATGACACAACCAGCGCCTTTGGCCGGTCAATATGCATTAGTGACAGGTGCCAGTCGTGGTATTGGTCAAGCGATTGCGTTGCATTTAAAATCCCTCGGTGCTTTTGTCGTTGGCACAGCAACGCAGTCGGCCCATGCGTCGCAGATCACTGAGTTGTTAGGTGATCAAGGTGTTGGTGTTGTGTTGGATGTTGGACAGCCAGATTCCATTGCGCAGTTATTTGAAGTGCTGAAAGAGCGCCAACAATTACCCACCATTTTGGTTAATAACGCCGGCATTGTTTGTGATCAATTAATTTTGCGTATGAAGGAATCTGAATGGGATCAGGTCATTAATGTGAATTTATCCGGTGCTTACCGACTCAGTAAGGCTTGTTTAAAACAGATGGCCTCTCTTCGTTGGGGACGCATTATCAATATTAGTTCTGTGGTTGCAGGATTAGGTAATTCAGGACAAGTGAATTATGCCGCAAGTAAAGCAGGCATCGAAGGTTTTACTCGTGCGTTAGCACGAGAAGTGGGTGGCCGAGGCATTACGGTAAATACCGTGTCGCCGGGCTATATTGATACCGATATGACCCATGTTTTAACCGAGGAGCAAAGACAGCAAGTGCTGGCGCAAATTCCACTCAAGCGATTGGGTGAGCCGAAAGATATTGCGGGTATTGTTGGCTTTTTGGCGACGGAAGCAGCGGATTATATGACTGGTGCTACTTTGCATGTGAATGGGGGAATTTACATGGGCTAAGCCTTAGCATACACTTACCCCCGCCATTAAATTGGGTTTTCCATGAGCAACAGAGAGAAAAGGATATGAGTACGATTGAAGAACGCGTCAAGAAAATTGTAGCAGAGCAATTAGGCGTGAAATTAGATGAAGTTACCAACGATGCATCGTTTGTTGAAGATTTAGGTGCTGATTCTTTAGATACCGTAGAGTTGGTTATGGCGCTTGAAGAAGAATTTGAGACTGAAATTCCCGACGAAGATGCTGAGAAAATTACCAAGGTACAGGAAGCGATAGATTACGTGACCAATCATCAGAAATGATGAAGAAATGACGGCTATACTTCTCGATTTTTATTGTTTAAAAAACCGCAGATGACATTAATCTGCGGTTTTTTTGTTTCCATAGGACGGAGAAGACAATGGCGGTAACCCGAGTGAATCCAGCAGCAAAGCAGCGACGCGTTGTGGTGACAGGTCGCGGTGCAATCACGCCGCTGGGTAATAATCTGCCAGATACTTGGGCTTGCTTGCTACAGGGACAAAGCGGTATTTGTCTCATTGAAGATTATGATGCGAGTGGATTGTCAGTGCGTTTTGCTGGTCTCGTCAAACAATTTAATCTGACCCAATATTTACCAGAAAAAGAAGCCAGAAAAATAGATCCTTTTATTCATTATGCCATTGCTGCTGCTTTTCAAGCACAGCAAGACGCGCAATTAGATCTTACTCAAATCAATACTCAGCGGGTTGGTACCTGTATCGGATCAGGGATTGGAGGCATTCATACGATTGAAGCCCAAAGCCGTATTTTAATTCAGCAAGGTGCGCGTAAAGTATCGCCGTTTTTAATTTCAGGTTCGATTGCCAATATGGCTGCTGGTAATATTTCTATTTTGTTAGGATTGCGCGGGCCTAATTTAAGTGTCACGACCGCTTGCGCCACGGGCACACATAATATTGGTTTAGCGGCACGTTTAATTGCTTATGGTGATGCGGATGTGATGTTTGCTGGTGGTGCTGAATCTGGTTCTAGTGCCTTAGGCATGGCTGGATTTGCTGCTGCACGCGCTTTGTCTCGTCGTAATGATGCGCCGATGGAAGCCAGTCGGCCTTGGGATATTGATCGTGATGGTTTTGTTTTATCTGATGGTGCGGGTGTTTTAGTTTTGGAAGAATATCAACATGCGGTTGAGCGTGGCGCACCTATTTATGCTGAATTGATGGGCTTTGGTATGAGCGCTGATGCTTGTCATATTACGGCACCACCGGAAGATGGGGCGGGCGCTTATGCTGCTATGGCAAATGCATTAAAAGATGCGAGCATGACTCCTGCTGAAGTGGATTATATTAATGCCCATGGTACTTCGACGCCGGCAGGCGATGAAGCGGAGGCTATTGCCATTAAGCAATTATTTGCAGGTCATTGTCAGCAGCTTGCGGTGAGCTCTACTAAATCCATGTTAGGTCACATGTTAGGCGCTGCTGGTGCGGTAGAGGCGATTATTACCATACAGGCATTATTAGACCAAGTTGCGCCGCCGACTATAAATTTACAAACGCCCACCATTAGCGGATTAGATTTTATTCCCAACCAAGCACGACCCATGAAATTAACAACGGCCATGTCTAATTCTTTTGGTTTTGGCGGTACCAATGGCAGTTTAATTTTTCGTCGGATGTTATAGCCCATGCCAGTCATGGATCGAGTTTGGATTAATGGTCAGATGTCTACACATATTTCGGTGTTAGATCGGGGGTTGACCTATGGGCATGGTGTTTTTGAAACCCTACGATTGCAGCGTGGAAAAATTATTTTATTGGATTTTCATAAAGCACGTTTGCAGCGAGGATTATTCGTTTTAGGGATCGATCTTTCGCTAGATTTATTATTTTCTGAATTAGAGCAGTGTATTTTGAGTGACGCCCATTTACAGGAGGGTATCGTTAAGATAACCATCACTGCGGGTGAGGGAGGACGTGGTTATCGTTGGCCGAGCCCGTTACAACCCACGCGTGTGATCGCTTGGTTTCCTCATGATGCGGATCATTGGGCTCAGTTGGAGACACAAGGGATGACGGTGCTCTTAAGTGATTGGTGTTTAGCTCATCAACCACAATTAGCAGGCATTAAACATCTCAATCGCTTGGATCAAGTGATGGCAAGGCGAGCAGTTGATTTATATCACTGTGACGAAGGGCTTTTGTTAGATGAGCATCAGCACGTTATTGAAGGCACCAGCACCAATCTATTTATTTATGCGAAGGGCGCATGGATTACGCCTAGGCTAAACTTGTGTGGTGTACAAGGGGTCATGCGTCAACATCTATTGACCCAAATCATGCCGTTGTTAGGTCATGCTTGTCATGAGCAAATCATAACGCCTGAAGATCTTTATCAAGCGGATGAAATTTTTCTGAGTAATATTTTGGGTATTTTTCCTGTTGTTGCGTTAACTGCACCCGCTGAACTAACGACATCGCTATTGCATACTTGGTCCATTGGCCCTAGGACGCAGCAATGTCAACAAGCAATCCATGCATGGGTTGAATCATCTTTTCACAGGTCCTAGTAAGAGTTTTTGTATGATTAAAAAACTGCTGTCTAATAAATTATGGTTATCTAGTATTTTAATCAGCATTGCACTGATTTTTGTTTTAGAAGGTACTATTTTTTATGGTTATTCAACAATTACCCGCAAACAAAACTTAGCCGTCACTTCTTTTATAGTGCCAGAAGGTGCCAGTGTGCGTTGGGCTATTGACGAAATGGTCAAACGACATTGGATTGCGCAGGGATTTTTTTTGAAAGCCTATGTGCATTTTTATCCTGAATTGCAACTGATTAAAGCGGGTGAATATGAATTCTCTGGCCGATACAGTCCGTTAGATATTTTAGTGCAATTGCGCGCGGGTCAATCCATCAAGCGGCATTCTGTTCAGTTGACCGAAGGCATGACAGTTGCCGAATTTAAGAAAATTTTGTGGGTTCAAGATCAATTAATTCCCAGTTTAAAAGAAAATACAGATGCACAAATTTTGGAAAAATTAGCGATTCCTGAAACCCATCTTGAAGGATTATTTTTCCCAGATACTTATTTCTACAGTGGTAATACCACGGATGCAGATTTACTGAAACGTGCTTATTATCGAATGCAACAAATGTTGGCAGAGGCTTGGAGTCAACGTGCGCCGAATTTGCCTTACGCAACACCTTATCAGGCGTTAATTCTAGCTTCTATTGTGGAAAAAGAGGCTAAATTACCAAAAGAACAACCCATTATTGCGGGTGTTTTTCTGCGTCGTTTAGCCAAAGGTATGCGATTGCAAACAGATCCCACCGTCATTTATGGTTTAGGTTCAGAATTTCACGGCAATTTAACCCGCGCACATTTACTGAGTGATACCCCTTATAACACTTATACCCGTGCAGGATTGCCGCCTACACCTATTGCAGCACCAGGGCGCTCAGCTATTCATGCGGTATTGCATCCTGCCTTAGGCACCGCATTATATTTTGTCGCCAAAGGCGATGGCAGTCATTATTTTTCAACCACCTTGTCTGAGCATGAGCAGGCCGTTAGAAAATATCAGTTAGGTCAGTAGAGTGAGCACATCATGAATGCAACACAAACCACCGCTAAAATGATTGTGATTGATGGTGTGGATGGTGCCGGTAAAGGTTTGCAATCCAAACAATTATATGCGGCCATGCAGGCGGCGGGTTATTCCGTATTACTCACTCGTGAACCGGGTGGTTCACCCGGTGCAGAAGAAATTCGTCGATTATTGGTGGAAGGTGAT
Organism: Gammaproteobacteria bacterium; assembly: GCA_023265895.1. Lineage (GTDB taxonomy): Bacteria > Pseudomonadota > Gammaproteobacteria > Pseudomonadales > JAHFSE01 > JAHFSE01. Next base: position 12,119 of record JAHFSE010000010.1, on the reverse strand, counting down.
CCCAATAAATGGGATGCCATGACCGAATTATTATTGGTTTATGCAGCGCGGCGTTCTCACTTATGCCAAACCGTATGGCCTGCGTTAGCCAACAATACTTGGGTGATCAGCGATCGTTTTGCCGATTCTTCTCGAGCCTTTCAAGGGATTGCAGGTGGTTTAGGTTTAGCAGTCGTCGAGCACATACATCATTTGGTTGTGGGAAACTTTGCGCCCGATTTAACGCTGTTGTTAGATGTACCGCCGACTGTTTCATTAGCCAGAGCAAAAGCAAGGGGTGGTCATGAAAATCGTTTTGAACAAAAAGACGCAGCTTATCATGAGCAAGTGCGTGCTGCCTTTTTGCAGTGTGCGCAGGCGGATCCACAAGGTCATGTAATATTGGATGCGTCGGCAACACCAGAGCAAGTCACCCAAGATTTATTAGCGCAAGTCAATGCTCGATTGGGATTAAACCTCCAATGAAAAATTGTCTGATTATTGGTGCCTCTGGGCATGCCAAAGTCATCATAGATATTATTGAGTCTCAAAATGCGGCCAAAATCATGGGATTGTTAGATTTGCAACACCCCATTGGAGCGCGTATCAAAGGATATGCAATTATAGGTCGACAGGAACAATTACCGCAGTTAATGACGGAGTATGCGATTGATGAAATTGTGGTAGCGATTGGTGATAATTTTATTCGTCAAAGAGTGGTAGAAAGCATTCGTCAAAATCAACCGACGCTTCGTTTCCTGACTGCAATTCATCCTCGTGCCACTGTTGCAGCTAATGTTGCTATAGGTGAAGGCAGCGTTATTATGGCAGGCGTTACGGTCAATAGTGATGCTGTCATTGGCGCACACTGTATTTTAAATTCTAACAGTGTCCTTGAGCACGACGCATTATTAGAAGACTTTGCCAGTCTTGCACCGCAAGCAGCCGTGGGTGGTGCGACTCGAATTGGTGTTGGTGCAGCTGTTGGTATGGGGGCTAGTGTGATTCAGTGTTTGACCATCGGCAAACATTGTGTGGTGGCTGCGGGTGCTGCCGTCATCGATTCAGTAGAAGACTTAATGCTTGTGGGTGGTGTTCCTGCAAAAATCATCCGTTCTAGATCCCTTGGGGAAAAATACTTTTAAGAGGAATTAACCATGGCTATTCATCCTACCGCAATCATTGATGCTAAGGCGGAATTAGCCAGTGATGTTGATGTGGGTCCCTATTCAATAATTGGCCCGGATGTTTCTATTGATTCGGGGACTCGTATTGATGGACATGTGGTTATTCGTGGACCATCGGAAATTGGTAAAAATAATCAGTTTTATTCTTTTAGTTCTATTGGTGAAGCTTGCCAAGATAAAAAATATCGAGGAGAACCTACAAAATTAATCGTGGGTGATCACAACGTCATTCGAGAATACGTCACGTTGCATCGTGGCACAGCACAAGATCGTGGTGAAACTCGGATGGGTCATCATAATTGGATTATGGCCTATGTGCATATTGCACATGATTGTGTGGTAGGTAATCACACCGTATTTGCTAATAATGCTACTTTGGCGGGTCACGTTACTGTGGGTGATGGTGTTATTTTAGGAGGTTTTACGGGTGTGCATCAATTTTGTCAAATTGGTGCTTACAGTATGGCGGGCATGTTTTCAGTGATTAATATGGATGTCCCTGCTTTTGTCATGGTCAGTGGTCATCCTGCTGCTACCCATGGTTTAAATGTGGAAGGCATGCGTCGTCGTGGGGATTCTCCAGCATTAATTCGACAATTAAAAGATGCCTATAAAATTGTGTATCGACAAGGTCTAACATTAAAAGAGGCTTTATTACAATTGCAGAAATTACCAGCCAGTGAGCAATTAAAATTATTTATGACTTCGTTAGAACATTCGAAACGAGGCATTGTACGTTAATGATTATTGCCTTAATTGCCGGTGAAATGTCAGGAGATTTATTAGGGGCTGGATTAATTCAAGCGCTGAAAATCCATTATCCTACTGCGCGCTTTGTCGGTATTGGCGGTGAAAAAATGCAAGCGGTTGGCTTGGAAACTTGGTTTCCCTTAGATGCGCTTGCCGTGATGGGCATTGTAGATGTGCTTAAACGATTGCCTAAATTATTATGGCTTCGTCACCAATTATTTCGTCGTTTATTGAAAATAAAACCGGATGTTATGATTGGTATTGATGCGCCGGATTTTAACTTAGGGTTAGAAAAAAAATTAAAATTAGCAGGTATTAAAACGGTTCATTATGTGAGTCCTTCTGTTTGGGCATGGCGACAAGGACGAATTAAAACCATTCAGAAAAGTGTCGATCTCATGTTGACGTTATTTCCCTTTGAAGCGGATTTTTACCGTCAACATAAGGTCGCTGTTAAATTTGTGGGGCATCCTTTAGCGGATTTAATTGAGCTAGAGTCTGCTAAAGATGATTTGCGACCCAGTTGGGGTTATGCCGCAGACGATCGTGTGCTGGCCATATTGCCAGGGAGCCGCGGTGGTGAGCTTACCCATATTGGGCCTGAATTAATTCAGGCAGTGCAGCAATTGCATCAGATAATGCCGAATTTAAAATTTATTACGCCACTGGCCAATGCGGCACGACAAGAACAATTTGAATATTTATTAGAACAAATATTAGGTGAACAGCTACCGAATTTTCCTTGGCGCAGAGTAGAAGGGCACGCACATACCCTGATGGCTTTAGCAGATTGTGTAGTATTGGCATCTGGCACAGCAACCTTGGAAGCCTTGTTATTAAAAAAACCCATGGTGGTTGTCTATAAATGGGCAAAACTGACTCATTATCTGATTGCCCCTTTTGTGAAAAGTCGTTTTATTGCATTACCTAATTTATTAGCGGATCGATTATTAGTGCCAGAGCTGGTACAAGAACAGTGTGTGAGTGCGTCCATTGTTGCGGCTGTGTTAGAACAATTGGAACAGGTTGATCAACCCTTGTTAATGCAAGAATTTTTAAACATACATCAACAATTGCGATTAAATGCCAGTCAAGAAGCAGCAACAGCGATTGTGAATTTACTAGCAACGTCATCTTGATCCAGTAAATTTTTAAGTGAGATGACTTGGGATATTTGAGATGCCTTTATTATTTTCCGACTTAACTAAAATTGCTGGTGTAGATGAAGTAGGGCGAGGGCCTTTGGCGGGCGCGGTGATTGCCGCTGCGGTGATTTTAAATCCATTGAAACCCATTGCTCAAATTACTGATTCAAAAAAATTATCGGAAAAGCAGCGAGAAAAAATTGCTGTGCAAATTCGTGACTTATCCATTGCGTGGGCCATTGGACGCGCTGAAGTAGAAGAAATTGATCAGCTGAATATTTTACAAGCCAGCTTATTAGCCATGAAACGTGCAGTACAACAACTGGCGTGTGTGCCGGATCAAGTTTTGGTGGATGGTAACCTGTGTCCTCAATGGGTTTATCCCAGTCAAGCCATTATCCAAGGTGATTTGAAAGTAAAAGTCATTGGCGCTGCATCTATTATTGCAAAAGTAGCACGCGACCAAGAAATGATTTTGTTAGATCAACGTTATCCCGGTTATGGTTTAGCGCAGCATAAAGGCTATCCTACTCGAGCCCATTGTTTAGCCTTACAACAACTAGGGCCCTCCCCAATTCATCGTCGATCCTTTGCGCCAGTCAAAGCTTTGTTAGAGGCTTAAATGCATATGACGCAGCTGCCTTCATTCATTCATTTACGTGTACATACCGAATATTCGTTGGTAGATGGTATTGTGCGTATTAAGTCGTTAATTAAAAAATTAATAGAATTTAATATGCCTGCAGTGGCTGTGACGGATGACAGTAATTTATTTGGTTTAGTGAAATTTCAGAAAGCAGCAACAGCGCAAGGGATTAAACCTATTTATGGCAGTGATATTTGGTTACAGTCGCCCTATCAATCTAATAGCGTCTTTAGACTGTGTTTGTTAGCAAAAAATCAGCAGGGTTATCGGCATATTATTCAACTACTGTCTAAAGCTTATCAAGAAGGCCAAGTCGCAGGTCGGCCTATTGTGCAGTGGTCTTGGTTAGCTGATTTTAGTGAAGGACTGATTGCGTTAAGCGGTGGATTATCCGGCGAGATTGGACAATTATTAGCGGCGGAAAAGTTAACAGAGGCCAAGCAAACACTGCAGGCTTTCATGCAAATTTTCCCTCAACATTTTTATTTGGAAGTACAGCGTACGGGGCGAGCAAAAGAAGAAGAAATATTACATCATACAATTCAACTTGCGAGTGAATTTTCATGTCCAGTAGTTGCAACCAACGATGTTCATTTTTTACAACCAGAAGATTTTGAAGCTCACGAAGTGCGAGTGTGTATCCATGAAGGGCGCTTGTTAGACGATCCTAATCGGCCTCGTCGTTATAGCGAACAGCAATATTTAAGATCAGCAGAAGAGATGCAGCAATTATTTGCTGATTTACCGGAAGCCTTAGCCAACAGTGTAGAAATTGCGAGACGTTGCACAGTGGATGTGCCAGTGGGTAAATATTATTTGCCACAGTATCCTATTCCGAAAGAATTCACGGTAGAAAATTATTTAATTCAGCAAGCGCAAGAAGGTTTGCAATCACGATTAAAAGAGACCCTCGTGGGTCGAGAAGTATTTTCGTTGCTTGATTATCAAAATCGTTTAGACGAAGAGCTTGGCATTATTAATCAGATGGGTTTTGCTGGTTATTTTCTGATTGTGATGGATTTTATTCGTTGGGCTAAAAATAATGGTGTACCGGTAGGGCCAGGCCGTGGTTCTGGTGCAGGATCTTTAGTTGCTTATGTATTGGGTATTACGGATTTAGATCCATTGGTTTACGATTTACTGTTCGAGCGTTTTTTAAATCC
>JAHFSE010000010.1:0-7239 GCA_023265895.1 Gammaproteobacteria bacterium | reverse complement strand
CTATGCCAGACTTTGATATCGATTTTTGTATGGAAGGTCGAGATCGTGTTATTGATTATGTGGCAGAGACTTATGGTCGTGATGCGGTGTCGCAAATTATTACCTTTGGTACTATGGCGGCGAAAGCGGTCGTGCGAGATGTGGGTCGAGTGCAAGGGAAATCCTACGGTTTTGTTGATCGTATTGCGAAGTTAGTACCGTTTGAATTAGGTATGACACTGACAAAGGCGTTAGAAGATGAAGCACAATTAAAAACGCTGTATGACACAGATGAAGAAGTCAAAGATTTATTGGATATGGCGTTAAAGCTGGAAGGGTTAACGCGCAACGCAGGGAAACATGCCGGTGGTGTTGTGATTGCACCTTCTCAATTAACGGATTTTTCACCTTTATATTGTGATGAGTCGGGCGCTCATTTGGTAACGCAATTTGATAAAGATGATGTGGAATCCGTTGGTTTAGTAAAATTCGATTTTTTAGGTTTGCGTACTTTAACCATTATTGATTGGGCAGTACAAGCGATTAACCAACAACGTCAACAGACGCAAGAATTACCCATTCATATTACTGAAATTCCTTTGAATGATGCCGCTACATTTAAATTATTACAATCTGCAGAAACTACAGCAATATTCCAATTAGAATCTCGCGGGATGAAGGATTTAATTAAACGACTACAACCCAGTTGTTTTGAGGATATTGTGGCATTGGTGGCTTTATTTAGACCTGGGCCTTTACAATCGGGCATGGTGGATGATTTTATTAATCGAAAACATGGCCGTCAAAAAGTGGAATATCCACATCCGGATCTGGAGCCTATTTTAAAAAATACTTATGGTGTAATTTTATATCAAGAACAGGTGATGAAGATTGCGCAAGTATTATCTGGCTATACCTTAGGCGGTGCAGATATGTTGCGGCGTGCTATGGGTAAAAAGAAACCAGAAGAAATGGCCAAGCAGCGGGAAATTTTTACCCAGGGTGCTTTAGCTCGAGGCGTTCCTGAGCAGCAAGCTACTTATATTTTCGATTTAATGGAGAAATTTGCTGGGTATGGATTTAATAAATCTCACTCTGCTGCTTATGCGTTACTTTCTTATCAAACTGCTTGGTTAAAAACTCATTATCCCGCCGCATTTATGGCAGCGGTATTATCTGCTGATATGCATAACACGGATAAAGTAGTGGTATTGGTAGAAGAATGTCGAACGATGAAATTAATTTTAGAGTCACCGCAAGTGAATCGTTCTTTATTTAAATTTATTGCCGAAGATCATCAACGCGTGATTTATGGTTTAGGTGCATTAAAAGGCGTGGGAGAGGGTTCCATTGAAAATATTGTCAAGACTCGGCAACAAAAACTTTTTGCGGATTTATTTGATTTTTGTCAGCGTATTGATTTGAAAAAAGTCAATCGTCGTTGTTTAGAAGCGTTAGTACGCAGTGGTGCTTTAGATGCTTTGGGTCCACATAGAGCGGCGTTATGGGGTAATTTAGAAGAAGCAATTAAAGCCGCCGAGCAATCACGAGACAATCAAGATTCTGGTATTCAAGATTTATTTGGTGATGTGATTATCAATCGAAGTGCGCAACCGAATTTTCAAGAAACTTTGCCCTGGTCGGATAAAACCCGTTTATTAGGAGAGAAAGAAACCTTAGGTTTATATTTAACCGGTCATCCGATGGATCAGTATTTATCAGAAATACGTGCAATGAAATTACCACGATTACAGGATTTGAAACCTACGCAGCGTGGTCAAACGGTGACAGTGGTTGGGCTTATTGTGGGTATTCGAACCATTAAAAATAAACGCCAAGAGAAAATCGCTTTTATTTCGTTAGATGATCGCAGTGCCCGTATTGATGTGACGGTTTTCGCCGATTCTTATGCTAAGGCGAGGGCTTTGTTGATCAAAGATGATGTTTTAGTGGTGGAGGGCGAAGTCAGTATGGATGATTATTCCGGCCAACTGAAAATGGTTGCCCGTCATCTGACTTCGTTGGCCCAATTGCGATCGCATAAAAAAGCTCGTATTGTTTTGAAAGTTTGCCAAGCCATTATAACGGATGCTTGGATCGTCTCTTTAAAGACGATCTTGCAACCCTATCAAGCAGCAGCGTGTTTTATTCGTATTCACTATCAGCGACCAGAATCTCAGGTGTTGTTAGAATTGGGTATGGATTGGTGCGTTAATCCAGAGCAGATGTTGATAGATCAGTTAAGGCAGACCATGGGTGTCGAAAATGTGATGATTGAATATGATTCATAAATAATAAAGATGGGATAATAGAATGGATGCTACTGTTACTTGTGATAGAAAAAATTTAGAAGAGTTGCCACAGACGCATGCGGTGATCGCTCAAGATAAATCCCATATGGGTGAGATCCAGCTAGTGACAGCTGCGAAATCGTCAGAACATTTGCCGCGTTTAAATAGGGCAGCAAAGTCGACACTGAAAACGGTGCATTTCTCGCAGTTGGTTGAAGCTTCGTCTACACCGTTGCATGAGTCTGCGATGGTGTCAGCCCCGCTGAAATATTCTTGGTCTATATTAGACACGGATGCGACGAAAAAAAGAGGCGCATTGGCAATTGCAGCACAAGCAGAAATGCAAGCAAGTCAATTAGATCTTTTGGCCAAGGCCAGCTGCGCAACCTTTGAATTGTATAAAATTTTTAATAATCCTCAAACCAGTGGTGAAACTAAGCGCTGGATTAAAGATAAATCTTTTTTTGTATTAGAAAATTTATTATCTTCACCTGAGTTGTGTTTGGATCATTTAGTTGATTTTTTAGTAGAGAAGGGTGCAGATACTCGATTGTTAGAGATAGTTGTCGATCATCAAACACAATCCTTATCTGAAATTATTAGCCAATTAAGAAAAGTTTTAAAGGCGCTCAAAACGCAGAGCGCTTCTTGGTAAAGAGAAAAAGTAATGTCATCCATGAAAACATATTATTTGGAATTCGAGCAACCCATTGCGCATTTAGAAGCACAGATGGAAGCTTTGCGTACGGAAGAATTATCGTCAGAGCTTTCTCTGGAATCTGTTGAGCAAGAATTACAACAATTAGAATTAAATCATGCTCGGTTAATCGAAAATATTTATAAAAAATTAACACCCTGGCAAATCGCGCAAGTTGCACGACACCCTAATCGACCCCATACGCTAGATTATATGGATCGGATTTTTACTGATTTTGATTTGTTGTGTGGCGATCGAGTATTTGGTGAAGATGCTGCTATTGTGGGTGGATTGGCGCATTTAAAAAAATATCCTGTGATGGTGATCGGTCATCAAAAAGGCCGTACTGCACAGGAAAAAGTGAAGCGTAATTTTGGTATGCCTCGGCCGGAAGGTTATCGTAAGGCATTACGTCTCATGCAAATGGCAGAGCGATTTGGTTTGCCCATTATTACCTTTATTGATACACCGGGTGCCTATCCTGGAATTGATGCTGAAGAGCGTGGCCAGAGCGAAGCCATCGCAAGAAATATTCAAGTCATGTCGCAATTGCAAGTGCCTATTATTACCCTTGTTATTGGTGAAGGTGGGTCAGGTGGTGCATTAGCCATTGGGGTTTGTGATCATTTGATGATGTTGCAATATAGCACTTATTCAGTGATTTCTCCGGAGGGCTGCGCTTCTATTTTATGGAAAAATGCAGCGCATGCAGAAACGGCTGCTTCGGCCATGGCGCTGACAGCGGAAGGTTTGCAGGAGCTTAATTTAATTGATGATATTTTGGAGGAACCTTTAGGCGGCGCGCATCGAGATACGGATGAAATGGCGCGACGTATTCAACAAGCATTAATAACGGCATTAAAACAATTAGAAAATACTGAGCCAGAAGCATTATTAGCGCAGCGATATGAAAGGATTATGGCTTATGGGGCGTTGGCCTAAAATTTTTATTTTGAGAGAGAACAGCTATGCCTAAAGTGCATTCTATGAGCGTAACCGGTTACAAATCGATTCGCTCATTACATGATTTTAAATTAAATAATTTAAATGTGTTAATTGGTGGAAATGGTGCAGGAAAAAGTAATTTCATCAGTCTGTTTAAATTTTTAAATCAAATTTATGAACAGAATTTGCAAGTTTATTCTCAGGTTCAAGGTGGGCCTGATGCTTTGTTGCATTTTGGGCGTCATATAACAGAAGAACTGCATGTAAGTTATTCTTTCACAGAAAAAACCAAGAATTTTTATAGTTTTGATTTAAGACCTACAAAGGATAATCGGCTGATTTTCAGTCTGGAGCAAGCGGGCATCTATTCCTGCACTGGGAAAGTTACAGTATATAGTGATAGTGGTCATGTAGAGTCGCCGCTCAAGTATTCTACTGATGAATATTTTTCTGAAGTTGCTTCTTCTGTCAACAGTTGGCGCGTTATCATTTTCAAGATACCAGTGATTCAGCCAATGTAAAACGTATACATGCTACAAATATTAATGTCCGATTACTGCCTGATGCAGAAAATCTTGCAGCTTACTTGCGTATGCTGAAAGAAAAGCACGAGACAGAATATCGTTATATTATAGATACCATTCAATTGGCGCTGCCATTTTTTGGCGATTTTTTTCATCGGCCAGATGCGTCGGAGTATGTGGAATTAGAATGGACTCAAAAGGGCAAGCCGGATATGCCTTTTAAAGCGCATATGTTATCAGATGGTAGTTTGCGTTTTATTTGCTTGGTGACCTTATTATTGCAACCTATAGAATTATTGCCTGATACTATTTTGATTGATGAGCCTGAACTGGGTTTGCATCCTTATGCAATTGCTTTATTAGCTTGTATTTTCAAACAAGTCGCTGAGCGGAAACAGCTGATTATAGCGACTCAATCGGTTGAACTCCTCAATGAGTTGTCTCCTGAAGATATCATTGTAGTTGATCAAGAGGATGGCGCTTCCACTTTTAAACGTTTCACTGCAGAAGAATTGTCGGGTTGGCTTACCGAATATGCCATGGGTGAATTGTGGCAGAAAAATATTTTAGGTGGGAGGCCGTAATATGGTTGAAGTGATTGTTATTTCGGAAGGTGCTTCAGAAGAGCAATTTATTAAAAAAATTGTTAATCCACAACTTAATGTATTGGGTGTATTTCTTAAACCTATTCAGTTGCCTACCTCATCACAGAGCAAAGGCGGCGCAGTGACTTTTGATCGGGTAAAATTTTATTTGCGTAATATTCTAAATCAACACTCTAAAGCAATAGTGAGCACTTTTCTCGATTTGTATGCATTAGATACGAAATTTCCTGCCTTCGATAAAACAAAAAAACAAATAGATGTTCATCTTAGAGTGAAAACACTTGAAGAAGCATTGCATGCTGAGATGGTTGAGTTTGTAGGTTGTCGGTCAGAGCGGTTTATTCCACATATTCAGCCATATGAATTTGAGGCTTTATTGTTTTCAGATGTGAAGGCCTTAACAAGCGCAGTGCCTACCTGGCCAACATTTATAGGATCTCTTGAAAAAATCCAACAAGATTTTGCAACACCAGAACACATCAATGACAGTTATGAAACTAGGCCATCCAAAAGATTGGAAAGTGTCTTGCAGCCAAAATATAAGAAGATGCACCACGCTGGTTTAGCCGCTGAGCGGATTACCCTTGCTGTGATAGAGGAAAAATGCGCTCATTTTAAATCTTGGATGGATAAGCTACGAGCTTTAGCAGAGCCGAAATGATCTCCACAGCACTCTCTGATTTTATCAATCAACTTCCAGAATTAACTCCGCATATAGTCGTGGGCTACAGCGGTGGCGTCGATTCACATGTGTTGTTATATGCATTAGTACAATTACAGAAAAAAAATCTTTGTACGCTCTCTGCGATTCATGTCCATCATGGTTTAAGTCAAAATGCGAATGCTTGGCAAGCGCATTGTGAAAAAATTTGCCAAGCCTTATCTATTCCTCTCACTGTAAACTCTATTGTTGTAAATCGTCAGGGAAAAGGTCTGGAAGCTGCGGCGCGTGAAGCGCGTTATCAATCTTTTAAAGAAAATATGCCTGATAAAGCCTATTTGTGTTTGGCGCATCATCAAGATGATCAAATGGAAACTTTATTATTGCGCTTATTGCGTGGCACAGGTGTATTGGGTTTGCAGGGTATGTTGCCCGTGATGCCCTTACATCATTTTAGGGTGGCGAGACCTTTGTTAGAAATTCCTCGAGCAGAAATTCTAGCGTATGCACAAGCTTTAGATCTGCAATGGGTTGAAGATGAATCGAATCATAATTTACATTTTCAGCGTAATTATTTGCGCCATAGAATTATTCCCTTGTTGCGTGAACAATGGCCTGCTTTGGGCAATCGTTTTTCTGATGTATCTCATTGGTCTGCTGAGGTGCAACAGATATGCGATGATCAAGCAGAGCAAGATTATCAGCACATCCTTCTGCGCGGAACAAATCAAGGTGTGGCCGAAGGTGGTGCGTTGAATCGGTTTTTAATGATGAATTTATCTAGTGCACGGCAAAAAAATGTGCTGCGTTATTGGTTACGATCGTGTGGTATACCCATGCCCAGTGCCGAACAATTAGCTGAAATTCAGCAGCAGTGTTTGGTGCCGACAAAAACCCAAGATAGGCATCCGCGAGTAATATTGGGTGATGTTTGTGTGGCAGCGTTTCAGGAGGGATTATATTTATTGGTCGCGTTACCGCAGACTGTGTCAGAAGCAGCAAGTGCTGTACAAACTCTTGGCGGCAGGGATGCCGCCGCGAAGCCTACAGGGATGTATTCACAGCGTGTTTGTACAGCACTTGCTGCTTCTGACATGCAAGCCGGTGTCGAAGTGACAGAAGTAAGAGGCAAAGGCCTCAAGAAATCTCTATGGAATCATCCAGGATTAAATATAAAAAATCGCGTGGGTGGAGAGCGTTTCCAGTTAACAGGTCACCCCCATCACACAAGTTTAAAAAAAATACTGCACGCAAATAAAGTAGCGCCTTGGTTGCGTGATACCATGCCGCTTGTTTTTTTGGATGACCAATTAATTGCAATTCCTGCGTTGGCTTTGGTGGCGGAAGGATTTGCAGCAAGTGATCGTGAGATGGGTATTGAGTTCATTTTTTCTGTGTCTTCGTTTGAGTTAAAAAATTAACCTTAGATTTCTCATTCCTATCAGCGGCCTTGTTCGCTACAATTCCGGCCAATTTATTTCCCTTTGTTTATGACGGTTTAATAACCATGACAGCATATATTTTTGTGACAGGTGGT
>JAHFSE010000184.1 GCA_023265895.1 Gammaproteobacteria bacterium | reverse complement strand
ATAGGCAGTGATCTGCCGGATTATCTCTATGGTGAGGATGTGGATGAAACGCTTAATGGTTTTGCCAGTGATGATGAAATCTATGGTAATGGCGGTAACGATACTTTAATGGGTGGCACAGGAGATGACTCTCTATCTGGCGGTTCAGGCTCTGACACCTATATTTTTAATTTAGGGGATGGCCAAGATATTATCGATAATTATGATGCCAGTACTGGGAAAACAGACATTCTAAAATTCATTAGCATTAACAGCACAAAAATTACGTTAGTTAGAGATCAGGATAGTTTGATTTTAAAAGTAAAAAATAGTTATGACCAAGTTAAAATCAATAATTATTTTAATCCCTATTATCAAATAGAAAAAATTCAATTTTCTGATCTAGATGCCCAAGGCAACCCCATTATTTGGACGTTTGAAAAAACTAAATCCCTATTATTAAAGGGTACCAACAACGCAGATACCCTCATAGGTTATTCATCGAATGACTCCATCAATGGTTTAGGGGGCAATGATCTGATCTATGGCTACGCGGGTAATGACACGCTCAATGGTGGAGATGGCAATGATTATTTAGAGGGCGGCTTAGGCGCTGATATAATGATAGGCGGCGCAGGTGATGATATTTATATTGTCGACGATACAGCAGATGTTGTGGTTGAAAATGCAAATCAAGGCATTGATAGTGTTGAATCCAGTGTTAATTACAGCTTGAGTGTTAATGTAGAAAATTTAATTCTGACTGGTGATTCAATGAATGTTGTGGGGAATACATTAAACAACATGATCACCTTCAGAAACTATTCTAACAACATCATTGACGCAGGCTCAGGCGATGATATCATTCAAAAAAACAGTTCTTCGTACAATTATGGCTCAACAGATTATAAAAATACCTTTACGGGTGGTTTAGGTAACGATACTTTTATCACTGATGCAACGTCGGATATTTATATTTTTAATCGCGGCGATGGACAAGATGTTATTAATGACATTGGGGATAGCAATAGTAACTTAATTGAAAAACAAGACCAAATACAATTTGGCGCTGGAGTTAGAGCAAGTGATCTCAGTCTCAGCCGTAATAATTACGACCTCATTGTAAAAATAAAAGATCCTAATAATGTAAACAACGATCAAATCACGATTCAGCGTTGGTTTGATTGGGGGGATCGTCAACAAATTGAAATTTTTAAATTCTCCGATGGAACTCAACTCACAGCAAATCAAGTATCTCAATTAGCAAACACGCTTTACGGTACAAATACCAATGATCAACTTACTGGTTTTGACGCCGACAATATTATTTATGGTTTAGCTGGCAACGACACCATTACAGATCCCTACGGTAATGACACGATCTATGGTGGCGTAGGGGACGATATTATTGTGGATCAAGGCACTCACGATGATTATAGCCTTTCGGGCAATCACAATTTTATTTCAGGCGGTGAAGGAAACGATACTATCAGCTTCAACTATGATACTAACAACATCATTGAAGGCGGTGACGGTGATGATCTCATACAAACAATTGGCGGCAGCTATGGCGATATGCATAACACCTTAACCGGCGGACGCGGCAATGATACTTTTATCATAGGCGCCAGTTCAGATACCTATATTTTTAATCGCGGTGATGGCCAAGATAATATCAATGACAATGCAGATAAAAGATTTTATTCATGGGATGCGGGCGATGATGAAATACAGTTTGGTGTTGGAATCAGTAAAAATGATTTAGCGCTTAATCGAAATGATCATGATATGATTGTTCAAATAAAAGATGCGAATAATGCTTTAACGAACGATCAAATCATTATTAAAAATTGGTTTAATTGGGGAAATCGTCAACAAATTGAAACTTTTAAATTTGCTGATGGCACTCAATTAACAGCCGATCAAATCTCTCAGTTAGGCAATAAACTGATCGCTACTGAGAATGCAGATACCCTAATAGGTTTAGAGGACAGAGATAATACCATTGCTGGTTTAGGCGGTGATGATACCATCAGTAGTAGTTGGTATAACGACCTCCTTAACGGCGATGAAGGTAACGACACAATAACTGACACTGGTGGTGACGATAAGATTAATGGCGGTGCTGGTGATGATATTATTATCGATCAAAGTGTCGGAACTAATTTATTAGTGGGCGGCGCGGGAAACGATAGAATTGATTTTAGCTACAACTCTAACAACACCATTGATGGAGGCGCAGGCGACGATATTATTCAAAGAAAAGATGGCTATGGTAACAGCTCAGAAAATAATAAAAATACCTTTATCGGTGGTTTGGGAAGTGACACCTTAATCAGCGATGGAACAACAGATACCTATATTTTCAATCGAGGTGATAGTCAAGACATTATTGAAGACTACGGCTGGACTGCTTATCGTGGAGCCGGTGTAGGCCAAGACCAAATTCAATTCGGTGCCGGAATTAACGAAAATGATTTAAGCGTCAGTCGTAATAATTATGATCTCATCATAAAAATAAAAGATCCTAATAATGCTGCAAGCAACGATCAAATCACGATTCAGGGTTGGTTCAGTTGGGATGGTTATCAAATTGAACAATTTATTTTTGCCGATGGATCCATATTAACGGCCAATCAACTGACAGCGTTAGGCAATATTATTTATGGCACAAATGCGGATAATCAAATCACCGGCTTTGACGCAAACAATACTATTTATGCTTTAGCTGGCAATGACACCATCACAGATTCATATGGTGACGATACGATTAATGGCGGCGCTGGTAATGACATCATCATCGATCAAAACAGTGGAACCAATTTATTAATCGGTGGCGAAGGTAACGATACCA
>JAHFSE010000077.1 GCA_023265895.1 Gammaproteobacteria bacterium | reverse complement strand
TTCACGATAAACGCTTAAAAACCACCGCACAGGATTTTGAACACCCAGAACACATACCTATGGCGGAGAAAAATTAATATGAAATTGCTTACAAAACTATTCTGCGCAATAACATTCGTGTTAACCGCCTGTAGCACTTTAGGACCGGATTATCATCGACCACAATTCGACACACCCCAAAAATTAACCGTAACCACTAAAATTCCTAAAACTCCTGCAAATGAGATGGATTGGTGGAAGTCTTTTCAAGATTCAGCATTTGACAATTTGCTAGCTGAAGCAGAAAAAAATAATCAAGAATTAAAATTAGCGATTGCTCGTATTGAAGAAGCCAGCGGAATTTTAGCCGTGACTCGTTCAGATAGCGCGCCTAGTGTCGATGCAACCATCAGCGCATACAGAAATCGTCGTAGCGAAAATACTTCGCAATCTTTTTCTAATCAAACACCGGTCAATCGCAATATCAGAGCAGGCCTTAATGCATCCTATGAACTTGACCTATGGGGAAAATTACGTCGTGCCAGCGAAGCAGATCGTGCCCATTTGTTAGCACAACAAGCAAATTCTGAAGCGGTACGTATCACGCTATCCACGCAAATCGCGCAAAATTATTTTGCTTTACGCGCAACCGATGAACAACTCTCCTTAATAGAAGCAGCTGTGAAAACGCGCCAAGACAGTATCCGTCTACAAAAAAAACGCTTCTCTGCTGGCATCATTCATCAAGCTACTTTACATCAAGCAGAAGCAGAACTCGCTGCTACTGAAATCAATCTACAACAACGACAACAAACTCAAGCTCAACTGGCGTCTGCTTTAGCCGTCTTGTTAGGTCGAACACCCAGCGAAATCACACATCCAATGATTACCCGCGGCAAATCCATTACCGCATTACACCAGAAACTCACAATACCCAAGCTATCCTCTGATTTATTCAATCACCGCCCTGATCTCATTGCCGCTGAACAAAATTTAGTAGCAGCCAATGCCAATATTGGCCAAGCGAAAACTTTATTTTTTCCCGCAATTAGCTTAACTGCCGGTACAGGTTATGAATCTCAAGCATTGAAAAACTTAATCGACCCTGCTTCTTTATTATGGAATATCGGCGCCAGCCTTGCGCAACCTATTTACCATCACGGCTCTGTGAAAGGCGTAACAGCTGCTGCACAAGCCAGAAAAAATCAAGCCTTAGCACAATATATCCAAGCGGTACAAAATGCGTTTCGTGATACACATGATGCACTAGCACACATCAGTGCTAACGAAAAAATTTTTGAGGCGAAAAAAACTCTGCTCTCCTCAGCACAAGATACCCTTCACTTAACAGAGTTACGCTATCGCAGTGGTTACAGTAGTTTATTAGAACCGCTAGAGGCTAAACAGCATGCTCTGCAAGCACAAAGTAATCTGATTGATGCTCAATATGACCAGCTTGTATCGGTTGTTAGTTTGTATAAAGCGGTGGGTGGGCATTGGGAAAAGTAATATGCAATCCCAGTTATTTTCGGCTGAAATACAAAAACAACGACGACAGTCGCGACCAACACCCAATTTCAATCCATCATTGCCAGTCACTGCGCTACGAAATGAAATTGAGCAAATAATTCAGGCGCACCCAGTTATTATTCTCGCGGGTGAAACAGGATCGGGAAAAACCACTCAATTACCGCAAATTTGTTTAAACTTAAATCGTGGCATTTCCGGTTATATTGGTCACACCCAACCACGCAGAATTGCAGCACGCAATGTAGCGCATCGTTTGGCTGAAGAATTAAAAGTAACGCTGGGTCAGCAAGTCGGTTATAAAATTCGGTTTCAAGATCAAGTCACCCCTGAATCCATTATTAAAGTCATGACCGATGGTATTTTATTGGCTGAGATTCAACGAGATCGTTACCTCAAACAATACGATACCTTAATTATTGATGAAGCGCATGAACGTAGTTTAAATATTGATTTTTTACTTGGCTATTTAAAAAAAATATTACCACAACGACCCGACTTAAAACTTATTATTACTTCAGCAACCTTAGATCATCAACGATTCTCAGATTTTTTTAATCAGGCGCCTATTGTCGAAGTGCCTGGAAAAACTTACCCGATAGAGGTGTTATATCGCCCAAGAGAAAGATTCATTTCTCAAGAAAACCATACAACAGAAAAAATAGCGACAGAAATTCCTCATGCAGTATTAGCAGCGGTTCAAGAAATTATTCAAATAGATCGCCGAAATACTCAACTCAGACCTCGAGATATTCTCATTTTTTTTAGTGGCGAAAATGAAATTCGAGAAACCTCACAGTGTTTACGTCGTGCGACCTTGGCAGAAATCATCGATATTTTACCTTTATATGCGCGACTTCCACCTAAAGAACAACAGCGTGTTTTTCAAACTTCTGCTCACAGACGTATTATTTTAACCACCAATGTGGCAGAAACTTCTCTGACAGTACCTAACATTGGTTATGTGATTGATACCGGTTATGCTCGCATCAGCCAATACAGTGTACAAAGTAAAATTCAACGGCTACCCATTGTGTCAATTTCAAAAGCCAGTGCTAATCAACGCATGGGGCGTTGCGGCAGAATTGCACCCGGATTATGTATTCGGTTATATAGCGAAAATGATTTTAATAGTCGATCAGATTACACTCCGCCGGAATTATTACGCAGTAATTTAGCCGCAGTTATTCTTAGAATGGCAACGCTCTCTTTAGGAGATATCGAAAAATTCCCCTTTGTGGATCCACCAAATCAACGGTTAATAAATGATGGCTATCGATTACTACAAGATTTAGGTGCGATGGATAAAAATCGCAGACTCACTCATGTAGGGCAGCAAATGACTGCTTTCCCAGTGGATCCTCGGTTAAGTCGACTGTTAGTTGCAGCACATCAACAACATTGCCTACAAGAAATGCTGATTATTGTCAGCGCACTCAGCATCCAAAATACTTTATTACATGGAAATAATGCTGAAAAAAATCCCATGAAAAGCTTAAGTATTGCACCATACCCAACTTCTCAGTTCATGGACTTTATTTTTCTCTGGCAAGCAGTAGAAATTCAACATCAAGCCCTGACTCGAAAACAATTCAGTCAGTGGTGTGAAAAATATCATTTACCCGAACGCATTTTAAAAGAATGGCGAGAATTGCACTGCCAACTTACTCAAATTTGCGAAACCTTATCTTGGCGCATTAATCAACAAACAGCAGATCAAGCCACGCTGCATAAAGCGCTCTTAACTGGCTTGTTAGATCATATTGCTCAACGCAAAGAAAATAGAGAATATCATTTAGCTCGTCAACGCACACTGCTATTACCTAGAAATACACCATGGCAAAAAAATCTTCCCAGTTGGATTGTGGCTGCAGAACTCATTGAAGTGCAAGGACTCATTGCGAGCCATATTGCCGAAATTCAACCTGAATGGATTGAATCTGTCGCTGCTCATCGACTGAAAAAAACTCATCAAGATATTCATTGGGAAATGCAACGCGGTCAAGTCATGGCCTATGAACAAGCATCGCTTTATGGATTAATTATCTATACTAAAAGAAAAATACACTATGGCCCCATTGATCCAATCATGAGCCGAGAAATTTTTATTCGTTCAGCCTTATCTGAGCGAAAACTAAAAACAAAAGCTACTTTTTATCTCCACAATCAAAATCTCATTGCACAAGTTGAACAATTAGAAGACAAAATTCGTCGACAAGATTTACTTATCAGTGAACAAACTTTATTTGAATTTTATGATGGAAAAATTCCTAACCATATTTACAGCCAAGCGCTTTTAGAGCAATGGCTATCGGAAAAACATCAGATTGAAAAATTGCTCTACTTATCAGAGTCTGATTTATTACAACGATCGACCGATCACATTCATGAACAAGATTTCCCTAACATCTGGCCTTTTAGCGCAGAAACTTTATCCCTCAGTTATCACTTTGAACCCAATCATCCAGCAGATGGCGTGACTTTAGTGATTCCGTTAGCCTATTTAGAAACTATTGAACAATCTGCTTTAGATTGGCTAGTGCCCGGTTTATTAGCGCATAAATGTGAAGCTTTACTACGTGGATTACCCAAATCAAAACGTCGAGCTATTGTCCCTATTCCGGATTACGTAAAAGCTTTTCTACAAGCGCAAAAATTTGGCGAAGGCCTGTTATTTGAAAAATTAGCGCATCATATTTATCGCATGACAGGCATTAAGATTCAAATGGAAGATTGGTCATTACAAAATCTAGACTCCTGTTATCAAATGAATTTGCAGATACTAGAAGATAAAAAAATATTAGCTGAAGGCCGATCATTATTAGAGCTTAAAAAACAATTGCAAACTCATAGCCAAGCCATGATACAACAAAGCACTGGCGCTCATATTTATCCTAAAAAAATCACACACTGGAATTTTGGTGATTTACCAGAATCTCAAACGCTCATCACTCACCATCAGTCTATCACTGTTTATCCAACATTAGCCGAAGTTGGCAATCAAGTGGAAATAATCCTTTGCCCACAACCAGAACAAGCACAAGAGATTATGCAGCCTGGGCAAAGGCGTTTATATTGGCATGCATTAGAAAAAACCCGCCGTTATCTATTTAAATCTTGCAAAATTCAATTAGAACGTTTTATTTTGTATTTTCCTTTTTGGTCTAACGCCGAAATTCTGTTTGAAGAAATTTCGCTCGCCGTGATTCAATGGGAAATTTTAGAGGATAGGCCATTAGTTAGAAAACAAGCATTATTTGAACAGAACCTCTCTCAAGGTACGCCAAAAATTATTCAACAGCTCAATCAAGTCATTTTAATTTTAGAAGAAAGTCAAAAACTTTTCGCCAATTTAAGACAAATATTCAAACAATATCATTCGCCGGGTTTACACACCACACTAGCGGATATCCAAAAACAAATGGATCAACTTATCTATTCAGGTTTTATTTTAAACACACCCAAAAAATTCTTTGCACGATTTCCTATCTACCTTACTGCGATAGAAACTCGATTAAAAAGAATTTCAGGAAATGTTTCTAGAGATCAAAAATCAACTCTGATTTGGCAATCATTAGCACTGCAAGTAGAACAGAAAAAATCGCAGCTGCAATCAGCTAAACCTACATCAAAGCTGACTGACATTCGTTGGATGTTAGAGGAATATCGATTGATATTGTTTGCTCAGCCACAAAAAACCCTCATACCAATCTCAGAGCAGAGAATATTAAAATTATTGTCAGAGGTTAAATCATGACTTTTTTTAACGCACTGACTCATGCTGCGCTCAAATTAGAAAATAATATACCTTACTCAACTCAATTTAATGATATTTATTTTAATCCACAAAAAAGCATAGAAGAGACTGAATATGTTTTTTTAAAAGGTAATGCGCTAATTGAATCTTGGCAGTCTGATATTCACAAAAAAACACCTTGGCTCATTGGCGAAACAGGTTTTGGCACTGGATTGAATTTTTTCGTTATTGCAAATGCATTTTTAAAAACGGCGTCGCCCCATCAAAGACTTCATTATATTTCTACTGAATTATATCCAATAAATCCTATTCATTTGCAGAAAATTTACTTACTGTGGCCACAGTTTAGCAATTTTACTCTAGATTTATTAACGCAATATCCACCGGCAATAGAAGGATTTTATCGACTTAATTTTTTTAATCATCGCATTCAACTCACACTCCTGCTGGGTGATGCAACGCAACAATTAAATCAATTACTGCGCCACCCCAAATCAATAACAGAGCCAGTGACGATGGACGCATGGGTTCTAGATGGATTTTCCCCAGCTAAAAACCCAGAATTATGGCAGACTGAGTTATGTAAAGTGATAGCCCGTCTTTCTAAAACTGGAACGCGCTTTGCCACCTTTAGCGCAGCAAAAATAGTTAAAGAAGGTTTGTCTGCCATAGGGTTTCAAATACAAAAAAGAAAAGGTTTTTCTCACAAACGAGACTGTTTGGCTGGGGTATTTGTTGGTTTGGATCAAAAGAAAAATCCCTCTACATTCACGCTGTCTGACACACCTTGGTTTATTAAAAATTCACCTTCCTATCCAAATAAAACTGCCGCCATTATTGGCGGTGGATTAGCGGGTACTGCTTGCGCCTACAGCTTGGCACAACGGGGTTGGCAAGTGCATCTGTATGAACGCGAAGCAGATCTGGCACAACTGACTTCAGGCAATCCAGCTGGCGTGTTATCCGTGAATTTAAGCATTCATAATAGGGTACACAATCGTTTTTATCAGTATAGTTATTATTATGCAGTCAATCATTTACAGCAATTATTTGCGCACGAAAAACTAACAAACTCTTTTAATAGATGCGGCGTCTTGCAATTTGCTGTTAATGAAAAAGAAGCTGCCGAACAAAAATCACTGATCGATCAACAACTCTGGCCTAACAATTGGCTACAAACTGTTTCTGCAAAACAAGCCAGTGAACTGAGTGGTATTCCCTGTCATGTTGGCGGATTATTATTTCCAAAATCTGGTTGGATTCAACCTTATGCACTCTGTCATCAACAGTGTCAGCATCCAAATATTAAAATACATTTCTCACAATCCGTTGAACAATTAATTTTTAATGAAAATCACTGGTATTTACTCGATGAAAAACTGAATGAGCTCAATAAAACCAGTGTTGTTGTGATTGCAAATGCTATGGATGCATTGAAATTTTCACAGACTAAAAATTTACCGTTACGCCCGATGCGAGGACAAGTAAGTTTACTTCCTAGCACACAAGCCTCTGAGCAATTAAAAACAGTTTTGAGCTATGAAGGATATACTACACCCGCTCAGAACAGCTGGCATTCAGTAGGCGCAACTTTCTCGCCTAACGACGTGGATTATTCAATAAGAATGCAAGATCACAAAATGAATATTGATTTACTGCAACAACATTTCCCAGAATTTCATCAATACTTATTTGAAAATAGTAATACCCTGCTACAGGGCCGTGTAGGTATGCGATGCCAAACGCCAGATTATTTACCTATCACTGGTCCAGTAGCCAATGAAGATTTTTTTATCGAAAATTATGCAGCCTTGCGCACAGGCCATGCACATCAAAAATTATCTAGTGGGCATTATTGGCCTGGCTTATATGTCAGTTTAGGACATGGATCAAGGGGATTAACGACAACGAATTTTTGTGCAGAAATTATTGCCAGTGAATTAGATCAAGATTTTTTTCCCGCAGAAACCTCCGTTGTTTCTGCTCTTCATCCAGCACGCTTTCTGATTCGAAACTTAAAACGACGGTGTATTTAATTTTTGCGTTTTAATCTCGCCATCAGAGGTATAAGTCATACAAACACCTTTATGATAGAGCGCAAAACGAGTAAACCCCGCCTTCCAAATAATTGCTCTTTCGCCTTCATCTAATGGAGGAAGATCATTCAGGTGTACATCAAAACTTCTTTCTCGTTCATTTAGACGATAACTCACTACACGACAAATACCTGCACTGGCCAACAAAGCACCGAAATCTACTTCTAATTCAAAAAAAGCATGTTGTAAATCACAAAATCTATAGGCAAAAGGAATGTTAGAATCTCTTGCATAATCCATCACAGTAACCATCTTTACTCCTTACTTTAAATATAATCTGAATGACTAATCAATTTTTGTTGTCAAAAACTGGGCAGACGATGGTACATTAAAAATAATCTCTACCCAAGAAAAAATTATGGTCATTAGGAATTAGTTACAATGCTGCAACCGTATCATTTGCCGATCACTTTGACGATTTTGCCGGTGTAATTGAACCAAGCAAAAACCTAATTCATAACTAGGCATTCGAGTAATACCATTCTTGAGGCGATTAATGGTTGGCTGGGTGCAATCCACGCCCCAAGACGTCACTAAATCAGCCAAATATTGTTCAGTAAAACCTCGATTCAATAATTCAGTAATAATTTTTTCAAAATTAATTTTCATTCCATGACACCCTATCGCATATCTCACTTGCAACGACTGGTTGCTGATACACGCGCTTAAGATTACTGATCAAAAGCTAACTGCGTGCTCACAGCCCATCGTCAATCCTGCCCCTCTAGATTAATACCTAATCACATTAGTGTCAATGTTTATACGTATTAGCATAAAGGATGCATTTATGCATAATAAGCAGTGCACCCGCTTATCCCTTACCTAACTGATTTATTGATCATGAAAAAAGTCATCACTCAAGTCATTGCAAGGCAATTTCCCGAATTACAAAAAGAAGATGGCTCCATCAACCACAATGCATTAGCGCGATTATCAGGCATTCCACAACCTACCATTACGCGCTTGCTGAATGGCCAAATTAAAGATCCCAGCAGCCAGACAGTAGATCAACTGGCAGAAGCTTTACAGATCAGCCCAGCTCAACTGCGCGGCTATCATAGTTTAGCGGCACCCACTTCAATCTCTGTTCGAGAATCAAGCAAGCGGTATACAACGCGTATTATTTTTGGATTATCTATGACTGAGGCGGCAGAATTCGCTCAACAATTGCCAAAACTCTCAAAAAATCATGAGGAAAAAATCCATGTGCAAGCGGATGCGCCCTATTCACCTTTGAGTTTTTTTATTCGTGTGAAAGATAAGGCCAATGAACCTGAAATTCATTTACACGATTTGATTATCTTAGATCCTAAGGCAATACCGAAACCCGGTGATTTTGTTTTAGCAAAAACAAAAGAACAAGGCTTGGTGATCCGACGCTTTACTCAAAAATCACCTAAAATTTATCAACTGCAAGCGATTAATGAACACTTCCCCACTTATGAAATGAATGCTGATCCCCTGCGGAAAAATATTTTAGCAACGCTGGTAGAATTACGACGGGAAGTAAAAAACTAGTTTTTTAAGAGTGCGTTATCCCGGCATTCGGCATTTGCTCCACAAGTCTGATGCGGTGTCCTTGCGCATTTTGAATCAATGCCGTAGAACAATGCGCGGAATCTTGGTATCCAACTAACCATTGTTGTCCATGCAAACCCGCATCACAGTGTAGGGCACCTTTGCGGGTATACACTGCCTGCCCTTTGGAGAGGCGAAATCCAGTCAGGTGATATTGTGTTTTACCACCGCTACTCGTTTCTTCTACTGTTTTAGCCAGTAAATAAAAGCCACCCGCATCCTCTGTCAGCGGTTGATGCCAATGGGGCCGATCATGGTGATATTCAATATAAAATCCCTTACCCTCGTCAGTCATCAGATAACCATCTACGTAATTCTTTCCAATTTTCATCTGCCAAATAGGATATTTATCCGGCGCCGGAAACTGCACAACATCCCCTTCATTTACTAATAGAGCGCCATAATAAGCTAGAGCCTCAGAGGTTGGCTCAATGACCGGTAAAAATAGATTATCTCCGATACCCTCTACGCAAAAAATCACATTGGTACCCAAAATATTTTCACTACCGCAGGAAACTTTTTTATCGTAGCACCACACGGCGTCGACTAACGCATGAGGCGGCAGTAGCATAGAACTACTTTCTGCTTCCCTTGCACATTGCTCTAAATCACGAGAAGCCAAGCTCGCGCTTACCTCAACCAAACCAGCGTCAACGGAAACTTGGTAATGCTTTCCAGGTTCAACCACACAACGCAAACCCAACGCGGACATATGCGCCTCAGCAACAATACCGCGACGATCAATCAGTAAACTTTTCGCCCAATCCTTCGTCTGCCCCATAGCTTGCGCAATTGTCGTAAGATCAGAACAGCAAGAGATTGACGAGTCTTCTTTCCTTAATAAGGTTGCTTCCTCACGAGCAATACCCGCACTCAAAAATGACTCTGCTTTTGAAACCATAATAAAACCTAATTTTCAAAATTTTGTGATTGATGCGCTATTGAATAATTAACTTATTTCGAAGAATTATTTTTCTAAAGACTTCACTGGTATTGGCCCAATCAACTACATCAATTTTTATAGGCAAATCAGAGGCAGAAAAATCGTCCATCAACGCAGCGCTCACTGATAACGCCAGAGGTCGGTCGGTGATGACAGCTAAGTCTAAATCTGAATAGGGCTTAGCGCGACCCGTAACGCGCGAACCAAAAGCCCAAACGCTATAGTCAGGAACATGTTTTTTAAGAATATCACACACTATTTTTAGATGCGCTGAACTCAGATCCAGCGATAATTCAGCCATTGCGTGCTTCCAATGCAGCCAAAAAATTTTGCGCGTCTTTCATAAAAGCTAAAGTACCGCAATAAACCTGCTGAGCTTTTTCGTGATCATAGGTATGTGCAGTAATATTGCGCATTTTTCGATAAATAAACCAAGCCTCTACCTCGACAACCAAACCTTTCTCTGCTGCGGTGCGCAGTAAATCACGGAAATCACTTTGATCTATTTCGCTAGGACTAGAAGCTTCTTTTTCTAATTGTCGACGCAGCATTTTCACACTGAGCTCATAAACACATTCAAAATTTTGAATGACACCAGAGATCACTGTATTTTGCACAGCTAGCGATTGGTTATTGAACCATTGCTGGTCAGCAACCACCGCTAGACTGGCTTCCAGCGCCAAAATTGCGCTGCGCAATGAGCTGAGATCTAACTTCTCCATCATGCATTTTCCACTATGAAAACATCCAGATCAAAACGGAATATCATCATCAAAAGTTTCAAAGCTCGGGGCAGCCATTGCCGGTGCAGCTTGTTGTTGCGGTTGTTGACGAGCTGGCGCCGAAGGCGCTTGTTGCGAATAATCACCAGTGTGGTTATCACCAGAACCACCGCCCGCACGACTATCTAACATTTGCATTTCACCGGCAACAATTTCCGTGGTCCAACGATCTTGGCCATTTTGATCTTGCCATTTACGGGTACGCAAACTGCCTTCGATATAGACTTTGCTGCCTTTTTTCAGATACTTTCCCGCAATCTCTGCTAATTGATTAAAGAACACCACTTTGTGCCACTC
>JAHFSE010000183.1 GCA_023265895.1 Gammaproteobacteria bacterium | reverse complement strand
TGAATATCACCGCGGTGTATTTTAGATTTTTCAGGTTGCAGAGGATCTTTAATTGCTGAAGATAAATTTAAAATACCCGTCATATCAGCAGCATCACCAAATTGATGATTTAAATTGCGTAAGATAAACATAAAATTCCACAAGCGTTCACTTAAATCTAAAGTATACGTTACCGTTAAATACAGGACGCCTATCGGTAAATGTAAAAATGAAATGCCCACAATACCTGACAAAAAAGCAATAATCTGTATCAGCTCAGTACTGCCTTGACTCCATATCTCACTTTTAATTTGTACGCGCATTAAGCGCAAATTTTTATTCATAGTTTTTGTGGTTTGTCGGTCAAATAATTTAGCTTCAAATTCTTCGCCTGCAAACGCTCTCACCGCCGTCATGTTACTCATGGTATCGGCTAATTTAGCGGTATTAAGACTTTCTGCCGAAGAAAGCGCCCTGCTATAAGGCATTTGTCGCCTCATCTGCCTATAAGTTATAAAAAAATAGATGATAATAAATAAAAGAAAAATACCAGCATAAAATAAATTTGTTACCGCTAAAATAACCAGTGACGCACTAAAGGCAACAATACCCGTTAAAATATTCCAATTAAACTCTCCCATAAATTGCTCATAAGCATTGATAAATTTATTGGTTTGAGACACCAAAGCACCACCAAAACGATCCGCATGAAACTTGCTGTCCATCTGTTGCAAATGATTAAAAATATAATCTGTCATTTTTTTCTTAACTAAGATGATATATTTCCAAGTACTATAAGCTTGCGAACGCCACAGTATCAATGAGCAGATATTCACAATAGCATACGCAATGATATAATCTTTCATGACGGTAAAATTAATCGCTTGATGATGAGTATAGAGTGCCTGCAGCTTATTAAAGGCTAAACTAACAATTAAAGGTGGTAACACGCTACTGAAAATAATAGCGATAATAGAACCCACCGTGGCATACCAGAAAAGAAATTTATAGCTACGGGTAAAATGCCAAAAAAGAGCTAAAGTTTTTTTGGTCGTGGCAGTAGGTTTGGGCATGATGGTGATTCTCTCGTATTGAACAGAGATTATACCATAAGTAATTTATTGTGCACTATATTTTCTTTATATTAGAGCTTCATACCCATGACTTCACAAACAGCTTCATAAACACTTTCTAATTGCATATTCGTAAGAGTTGTTAAAGGTCCCTGTGCAAAACGTTTATTATCAATAGCGCGGATTTGATCAATCAAAAGATCTGAATTTTTCTCTAATCTATCTTTAGCATTAATTCTGACGCGTAATGGGTAAGTATCTTGAATAAGTTTAGTCGTTAAGGGCACAATCAAAGTCGACGGATGCATAACATCCAACAAGGATTGATCTTGCAAGATAAGAACCGGCCTAGTTTTTCCGGGCTCTGTACCTTTAGTAGGATTTAGATTAGCTAACCAGACCTCCCCTTTATTCAGTTTCTGGGTCATGATCGATTTCACTAAATTCTGCATTGATTTTCATACTTTCTTCTCTAACAGACAAACTAGCTTGCTTAAGCCTTTGACTACGTTCTCGCATTTTTATTTCATTATTCATATGTTCAATAGCCTTACGAATGTAATCAGTTTGAGATAAATGTAAAATATTCGCTTTAGCTTTCATTTCTTGAAAAAGCTGATCGTCTAAACGAATGGAAACTAAAGATGCCATATTGCCCCCCTTGAAATACAAAACGTATTACGATTGAGTATACAACAAAGCTAACTAAATTGTCTAGTATTAGTTACAATTAGCTGTTAATTAGTCAAAAAATCTGACTAATCCCTAAAATTCGTAAACTGCAGCGGTATATCAAACTCAGATTTTTTCAAAAAGGCGATAACCTCTTGTAAATCATCACGGCTTTTACCAGTCACGCGGATTTGATCTTTTTGAATAGAGCCTTGCGCTTTGAACTTCTGGTCTTTAATGGCTTTTATAATTTTCTTTGCGGCTTCTTGCTCGATACCCTGCTTCACGGCAATCACTTGCTTGGCTTCCGCTAAATTAGTATTTATTTCTTTATAATCCAGCGACCTTACATCAATCCCTCGCGCAGGCAAACGTTTCCGTAAAATTTCATCCATTTGCTTAACTTGAAAATCTGAAGGTGCTGACAAAGTAATATCATTTTCTTTTAAGGTAAATTTAGCATTCACCCCTTTAAAATCAAAGCGGCCAGTTAATTCACGATTAGCTTGATCAACAGCATTGGTTAATTCATGTGAATCCACTTCAGAAACAACATCAAATGATGGCATATTTATACTCCTCTCTAGACGTCGTCCCGCGGCTTGTCCGCGGGATCCACATCATTCTTTATGGATCCCGCGAATAAATCGCGGGACGACGATGTTACACTTAAGCTTGAGCAAACCCTTTTTGCTGAAGTAAAGCGCAGACCGAGGGACGAGGTCGAGCCATGAAGCAAAAATGGTGTGCTCAAGATTATTCCTCAACAACCACATCGTTAATAATAACTTCTTCCACCGGCACATCTTGGTGCATACCGTTCGAGCCAGTCTTAACAGCCTTGATCTTATCAACCACATCCATGCCTTCAGTCACACGACCAAATACACAGTAACCCCAACCTTGCGCCGATTTGGATTTAAAGTTTAAAAAATCATTATCGACGACATTTATAAAAAACTGAGCTGTCGCAGAATGTGGATCATTGGTTCTTGCCATGGCGAGTGTACCGCGTTTGTTTTCACCACCTTTATCCGCTTCATTTTCAATATCTGCTCTGGTATCTTTCTTCGACATTTTAGAGCCAAAACCACCGCCCTGAATCATAAAATCTTTAATGACGCGGTGAAATATCGTACCCGCATAAAAGCCATCTTTAGCATATTGTAAAA
>JAHFSE010000076.1 GCA_023265895.1 Gammaproteobacteria bacterium | reverse complement strand
CAGCTAGAAGTAAAAAAAAGACCCATGGCAGAATATCCTCAACTCATTGATCGATTAGCAAAATTAATTGATGCTTTTGATTTAAAAAATAAGGCAACAATCACCTCAAGCGATTGTCAATTTTTACAGTATTCTGCATCCCAACTATTGAAACAGCCCCATGGTTATATTGCAGAAGCGGATAAAGCTGACGCATTAAATCAATGTCTAGCATTAAATTGCCAAGCATTGATTGCACACTATTCTTTATGCAAAAAAGAATTGATTGCGCAAGCACACACCCATCAAATAATAGTATCTGCCTGGACTGTTAATAATATTGAAGAAATGAAACGCCTTAAAAAAGCGGGTATAGATTTTTTAATTACTGATATTCCAACACAGGCTTTTCAAATAGAAGAGAAACGCCATTCTCAACTTTTGTAGTTTCTCAGGTGTCATTTCCGCAAAGGCGGGAATCTATCCTTAAACGTGGCAAGGATAATCAGTAAAACACTTATTTCAAAGTTATTTGTAGAAAGGTTTGATATTTTCGAGTGTTCTGGAAAATGGATTCCCGCCTTCGCGGGAATGACACCTATAAAATTTCTTTATACGAAAAAAATTAAGCGAATAAAACCAAAACAGAATTTAATTTATCTTCGAACCATTTTGCCTGAACAGGTTCTGCAAACAATAAAGCTTCATAGGCTAATTGACGTTGCAGGCTATAGACAGTCCAAGCTAATAACTCTGAATTTTTTACTGGCAATGTCTTGGTTAATTGTAAAAATTTAGTGCAAAATACTTTTTGATATTGTTGGGCTAATGGATTTAATCGAGCGTAATATAAAACTTCATTAAAGAAAGCTTGCTCAGCAATAATTTGCTCTCGTCGTTCTGTGACTTGCGCTAATAAATAAGTTGATAATGCTTTGCTTAATACGGCTTGCCAAGGCATTTTAGTTTCTTCTTTAAGAGGCGCAGCTAATGCTTCAGTTAAATTCCGCTTCATTAATACCGTATTACGTTCATAAAACATGACGAAGGTATCAACGATTAAATCTGTAATATCTTTAAAGTAATAAGTGGTTGCAGAAAGCGGCACTTTTGCTTCGCTAGCAACGGCTCTATGCCTAACCGCTCGCACACCTTCTCTCACAACTACACGCAGCGCAGCATCCAAAATATTAATACGGCGACGCTCACTACCTCCTCGGCTAGCCTTGCGCCCATGATATGCCACTTCTAGCGATTCTGATTCCGACATAGCTGGTTTCCTTAGTTGTTATTACCAAAAAACACGTTTGCGCACGAACGTATCACCATAAAAATAAAATACATTACTAACACAAAAAGCTTTAGGGATCGCATTGTATCGAGAAACAGAATAGATGCAATCAACCCTATAAAAATCCTTGATAAATTATGCATTCTTTTTTTAAAAATCACTAATAAGAAAATAAAGTTTTATCAATCTTGAACAAATCATCAAAATTGTGGACGCATATGTGGAAATAAAATCACATCTCGAATAGACGGTGCATCAACCAATAACATAACCAATCGATCAACACCGATGCCTTCTCCAGCAGTCGGCGGTAATCCATATTCTAATGCAGTAATATAATCATCATCGTAATGCATTGCTTCTTCATCACCTGCATCTTTTTCCGCAACCTGAGCACGAAAACGTTTTGCTTGATCTTCTGAATCATTTAACTCAGAAAAACCATTCGCAATTTCTCTACCCCCAATATAAAGCTCAAAACGATCAGTGACTGCAGAATTATGATCATTTCTACGAGCCAATGGTGAGACTTCCGTGGGAAATTCGGTAATAAAAGTTGGTTGGATCAATTGCGACTCCACCTGACTTTCAAATAATGCCATATGTATTCGCCCCAGACCCCAGCCCTCTTTAATATCAACACCTAAACTACGCGCCAAGTTAGTGGCTGATGTTAGCTCGGCTAATTGTTCCCGAGTTATTTCAGCACAAGCAACTAAAATAGAGTCGAATAATGAAATACGTTTAAACGATTGACCAAAATCAATCTGCTGTTGCTGATAATTAATTTGATGCTGCCCTAATAATGTCTGTGTTAAATAACGTAGCAGATCCTCCGTTAAATTCATTAAATCATGATAGTCTGCGTAAGCTTGATAAAACTCAACCATGGTAAATTCAGGGTTATGCCTTGTTGAAAGACCTTCATTTCTAAAATTTCTATTAATTTCAAAAACACGCTCAAAACCACCGACCACTAAACGTTTTAAATAAAGCTCTGGTGCAATGCGCAAATACAATGACATATCCAAAGCATTATGGTGCGTCATAAAAGGTTTGGCTGTAGCACCGC
Organism: Gammaproteobacteria bacterium; assembly: GCA_023265895.1. GTDB lineage: Bacteria > Pseudomonadota > Gammaproteobacteria > Pseudomonadales > JAHFSE01 > JAHFSE01. The sequence continues at coordinate 8,775 of JAHFSE010000076.1, read as the reverse complement.
CGGGAATGGGTTGCATCATAGGCGTTTCAACTTCCATAAAACGACGCTCTATTAAATAATGTCGAATACCCTGAATACAGTGCGCTCGAAGCTCAAAGGTTCTGCGGGTTTCTTCATTGACCATGAGATCTACATAACGCTGACGATATTTTGCTTCAGTATCCACTAAACCTTTATGCTTTTCCGGTAAAGGGCGTAATGATTTTGTCAGTAAACAAGCCATTGTCATATCAACGTATAAATCCCCTTTATTGGATCGGTGCAAAAATCCCTCAGCACCAATAATATCGCCTAAATCCCAGGTTTTAATTTCTTCTAACAAGTCCGGTGATAGGACTTGTCTATTGACGTAGAGTTGAATTCGAGCCGTCATATCTTGAATTACTAAAAAAGCACCGCGATTTAGCATCATTCGCCCAGCTACTTTAACCTTGTGCTGTAATTGTTCTAATGCTGCTTTATCTTGTTGAATAAATTCTTTTTGTAAATCTTCCGCAAAATCTGTTCGCCGAAAATCATTCGGGTAGGCATTTTTTTTATGCGCAATTTGATGCAATTTTTCTCTACGCAATGCAATGAGTTTATTTTCCTCTAAACCATGATCAAAAGAAGATAAGGTATTTTGTGTTATCATGAGCATTCCTCAGTAAAAAAATAAATTAAAGTCCAGATTTTAAACTTGCTTCAACAAATGCATCCAAATCTCCATCCAGAACCGATTGAGGATTGGTATTTTCTATTTGGGTGCGCAAATCTTTAATACGTGATTGATCCAATACATAAGAACGAATTTGACTACCCCAACCAATATCTGCTTTGGTCGCTTCTAAAGCTTGCTTTTCAGCATTCAATTTTTGTTGTTCCATTTCATATAATTTAGCTCGCAACTGACTCATAGCCTGCGCACGATTTTTATGTTGAGAGCGATCGCTTTGACACTGAACCACTATACCGCTGGGCATATGGGTAATACGAATCGCAGAATCCGTTCGATTGACGTGTTGCCCACCTGCACCGCTGGCCCGATAGGTATCGATGCGTAAATCTGCTGGATTAATTTCAATATCAATATCTTCATCCACTTCAGGTGAAACGAAAATAGAAGCAAAGGAGGTATGACGACGATTCCCTGAATCGAAAGGTGATTTCCTTACTAAACGATGAACACCGGTTTCTGTACGCAACCAACCATAAGCATAATCTCCTTGAAAATGTACGGTGGCGCTTTTAATCCCCGCCACTTCACCCGGAGAAGCCTCCATTAATTCCACTTTAAAACCTTTCTTTTCACCCCAACGCAAATACATACGTAACAGTATTTCTGCCCAATCCTGTGCCTCAGTGCCACCTGAACCAGATTGCACGTCGAGAAAAGCGTTATGCGCGTCCATTTTCCCTGAGAACATTCGTTGAAACTCTAATTTTGCTAATACTTTTTCTGTTTTTTCTATATCGGTTAAAGTATCCAGCATCAGCGCTTCATCTTCTGCTTCTAATGCAAGGGAGAATAATTCTTCTGCTTCATGAATAGACTTTGCTAATCCTTCCAATGTCAGTACCTGAATTTCTAAACTGGCTCGCTCTTTACCAAAAGCTTGCGCTTTCTCCGGAATATTCCAAATACTGGGATCCTCCAATTCTCGCATCACTTCGTCTAAACGTTCACGCTTTTGATCGTAGTCAAAGATACCCCCGTAGCATCAGCTGGCGCTCATTCATTTCTTTCAGTTTGGGGGGGATACCGTAGACTTCCATGGAAACTCCTCATCAATAAATAATAAAACAGACGGCATTCTACACGAGCTATTTAGATTTTGCTTCGCGATCACTCAGGAGCTTGTTATAATCGCCGCCGTTTTTTCGCTTATCTACTGCCATATTTTTAAACTAGGACGCGCCTTATGAATTTTGACAATATTCCCTCAGGTAAGAATCCACCGGATGATGTATTTGTGGTCATTGAAATCCCAGCAAATAGTAATCCTATTAAATACGAAATTGATAAGGCTTCTCATGCACTATTTGTGGATCGCTTTATGGCGACACCGATGTTTTATCCCTGCAACTATGGATTTATTCCTCACACCTTATCAGAGGACGGCGATCCACTGGATGTGTTAGTTGTTACACCTTATCCCGTAGCACCCGGCTCAGTGATTCGAGTACGACCTATTGGAATCTTGAATATGAGCGACGAAGCAGGTCAAGATGCTAAATTATTAGCGGTACCGCACGATAAATTAAGTGTGCTTTATCACAATATTAGAGAACCGCAGGATTTACCCGAATTACTGATTAAGCAGATTGAACATTTCTTTGAAAATTATAAAGATTTAGAAGCAGGCAAGTGGGTTAAAATTGATGGTTGGGCAGATAGCCAAGCAGCCCGAACTGAAATTGAAAAAGCCATTGCTGCTTATCAACCTGCTTGATTTAGTTTTAGCCCAATAAAAAAGGCGGGATCCCCGCCTTTTTAAATTCATTTCAGAGCTCAGTGACCATAGATGGGGCGCATAAACAAAATAGGATCACGTCCCTGATAAGTACCAAAAGTAGCTAGCGCGGATGGTGACACAGATGTTGATCCATTAGGAGAGCTATATTCTAAGTAATCTGGAACAATAGAGATAGGAAGGCCCACTTTAAGCGTTCCAGAAACGCCAGGCCCTAAATGAGAGGCTGATTCTAAAAGAAAATAACCACCTCCCTCAGTCACATGCCCCAAAACTGCGCCATTATCTGAACGAATGATAGGATCTTTTACTAGAGCTGCTTTTATGTTTGCAGATTCAGGCCCTGATCCATACGTCCAAAAACTAGCCACAAGATTAGAGCCAGAACAATCATCTAACGTATTCGTAATAAATCCACCACCATTCCAATATTGTACAGTAATCGGTATTTTAAGCGGTGCACGCTCAGAACCTGCAGCGTTACTCAGAACAATTTTACCATAGCGCATATGAGCCCCCCCCATTGGAGTTAAAGCAAACACCTTACATTGCTCAGCTGCAGTACCCGAAACCTTATAACAAACACCATCCAGATCTGTTAATGAATCCGCATCTATTTTGAATTGCAGCGATACATTAAATGGAGAAACCTTAAGGTCTAACGTACGAGGATAAGAAAGATAAAAACCTTGAGGCAAAGATAAGGTATAAAATGACGTGCCGATATTATTGGTATCCGATAACACCAAATTAGGTGATTGTGGTTTTACCAATAAGCGAGTGCTTGATGAACTTATGACCGACTGATCATAAATCGATGGCGCAAACTCTGATGTCAGTTTCCAATAAGATCCTGCATAATTTTTTGTGACAAACCCTGTCCGATTGACGGCAACAACTTTTATTTTAGGCACCCCAGATATTCCAAAACTCTGCCCTAAATAAGCAAAATCACAACTCCAAGCGTTAGGATCTAATGCGTTTTTCAAACTACCCACATCGTTAGAATCCTGGGTAATTTTAAAATAGGCCGGCACAAAACGCCCTACCGTCTCTATATCACTCAAGGCACCAGCACCTAAATAATCCGCAAAAGCGGCTTTAAGTGTGACATTACCCACTTCAGAATAGCGATAACTTTTAGTACAAATACCATCAACACAACCAAACTTATCAGCTAGATTCACTGGCTCAACGGTACCTAGCACATCACCACCACCGGCTAATTTACTCACCGATAAAGCTAACTGATCAACTACCTTCAAATAATCTTGGCTATTAGGATAAACCCTTTCTTTACCAAAATTTAAAGCTCTATGATCGTTATCCAGAATGGCTACTACTTTCACAACAAAGGGATCTCCAGCAGCAGCTAAAACACCAACTTTCGTTAGATCAGCACTTGCTTCCGGCGTACCACCGGACACATCCGTCACGGAAACTTTTAGACTTTTGGGTTTTGATGTATAACGAATTGTGCTTGAAAGTAATGCTCTATCGTTATAGGCATCTGCCGTTGCTTCAAGCGTTAATTCACCAATATCAGGGTAATTGAGAGTAATAGCAGCAATACCATTTCTAGGCGTAAGAATCCAATTACTATTTGAACGATAATAATCAGTATCGTAAGGCGCACTTGCTTTGGTATCGTCCATCACGATATCTGGGCTATATGGGTTTGTTTTTAGCTGGTTTAAACCTAAACGCATCTCGCCATTATAATTAGCAATTACACCGCAGGTTTCACCATCATTCCCTTGTCCATAAGCAACCAAATAAACAGTAAAAGATTGTTGACCAATCTGGTCCTTAAAAATAGGTACGCTAACAGCAACGCCATTTTTCCACCATATATTGGTACTCAAAATAATACCCACAGGAGAAAATTTCACCGCATCGGCAATATCCGTTAAAACGCTTGAAGTACCATCATCATTGATCACTTGGGCGCTCACCTTAGGCGTAAAACTGCTTGAGCTACCACCTGAAGGTACTGGATATCGAAGCGTTAACCGAATAAAACCGCCTTCTTTGCCAGAAAATTGGTAGCTACCTTTACCATCACTACCCCCTATGGCCACACCATTGACAAGCCAAGTGCCTTGATTTGTTTGAGTATCTAGAGTAACGATCCCGTTATAGGTAGATGCCAATTTACCTCTAAGATCTAGCAAACTGACCACAAATGAATTCTCATCCAAACAATAAATGATATTATTGTCATGCGTTAGCACAACTTGCGCCACCTGATTTAGATCATCAACAATCATCTGACCTTTGCTATACAATTTGCTCTGATTCCACCGCAAACCCCATGCTGGTGGAAATGGCTGCGGCGCTACCGTTGCAAAGGTATTAGTAATACTATTTGCTGTAATAACAGAATAGGTACCAGCAGCAGGCTCTCCCGTATAAGTCAAAGCTAAACTCCCACCGGTACTCACCTTACCATGAACCAGTTTTAACTGACCATTTTCATTTTCAGTAGTAGATGCTGTTTGGATCGAGAGCGTTCCACCTTTTAAAACCGCATCACTTCCCGCCGCCAAATTAAGGGTATTAGAGCCTAAATTTAAAACACCACCGTTCAGCATTAAATAATGACTGGTCTTGTCACCATTAAGCTTCAATTCTCCTTTAAAACCAGCCCCAATCACCAACGCACCAACAGCACTTAAAGATGCATCCCAGTTAATATTCTCCGCTGTACTATTCATAACCAAGGTAGAAATAGGCGCTGGCTTAAGCTGGGTATCCCAATTAAGTTCAGAACTCAAATTATTAGACCCTGTATTACCTACCCAATTGAGCAACCAATTATTGGCCTTTAATATTTTTTTACCCAAGTTATCAATATCTGCTGCCGCTAATCCAACAGTGTAAATTAAAGCTTCTGCAATTCCTCCTTTAAAGGCATGATCACCTTTAATCAGAACAGTATAAGGAGGAATAGCACAGTTGCTGGTGACGCTATTCACATTCCCAAAGGCATTACCATCACCATGCCCAGCAAGGGGCGCAACAACGTCTGAATTACCGGTAGTACCAGAACCTAGTGTTAGTAAACGCCCATCACTATAAAGATTAAAATTATCCGGGTCATAGCGATACAAGTAGAATGTCTTGGTAGCGCTGTTATACATGAGCGCAACAACATAAGCCGTATTCGGCTGCACTGGAGAGGGATCCGTAATCATCACGGCTTTATCTGGCTTCTGCTGCCAAATACAACCAGATAATTGGCCTTCGTTAATAAATAAATTAATGCCTGCGCCAATTTGATCAGGCTTCGCTGCATTAACGCCACCTTCTTCATACAAAATTTGACGACCACTGAGATCACCACCCGTTTTATAGGCAATCAAAATAGTTCTCCCTGTGGTATTCCTGTCACCCAAACTTTCATTGCTTAAGTTCACACCAGCGCCTGCAGGAAAAGTCCCCAAAGGGATGCCCGCATCCGCATCTTGTACAATTAAAGGTGAGGGCGTCGTCAGTGAAGTTTTTGGAATACCGTTTGCGCCCTTAACATAATTAGTCCAACTCCCGGCTTTAGGATTCAACCAAACGATAGGGGAGTTACCACTCACTATATAGTCACTTAGATCTTCCGCAGCATGCGCGATCGCAGTACTCATGACTAGACCACAGCAAAAGGCAGCAATATAAACAACTAAGCGAAAAAAACGCATAAAAATACCTCAGAACCAGTACTCACACTTAAACCCCACACGAAACTGAATAGGTGAAGTCTAGTTGACAATTTGAAGTTTGTAGACCTAACCCTGATGGGGTTTTGCAAGATAATGATGAGATTGCATTTCTAATAAGCGACTCTGTGTACGCTGAAATTCAAATTGTAATCTTTGACCTTGATACAAAACTGGAATATCTACCGCTGCAGAAATGATTAACTTTACACCTCGATCATAGAATTCATCCACCAAATGAATAAAACGACGAGCCTGATCTTCTTGCTCTCGTGAAAGCTGCGGTATGTGGCTTACAATGACCGTTTGATAACAGCGAGATAATTCAATGTAATCATTTTGGCTGCGAGGACCACCGCATAGCTCAGCAAAATCACACCATAAAACACCATCGCTGACATATCGTGATTGAATGGAGCGCCCCAATACTTCAATCATCACAGCGCAACGCCCCTCAGATTGACTGAGTTCCTCGAAACTACGTAATAAAGATTTATCTGCTATATCAGATAATGGCCAATAATAGAGTTGAGATTGCTCTAAAGTGCGCAAACGAAAATCTGTACTACCGCTCATAGCGATAACCTGAGTATGCTGACATAACAAATCAATAGCGGGTAAAAAGCGATCTCGCTGTAGACCATTTTTATATAAACCCTCAGGCGGCACATTAGAGGTTGCTACCAATACCACCTCTTGCGCTAATAATTCTCGCAATAACTCCGCTAGAATCATTGCATCACCAATATCTGATACATAAAACTCATCAAAACATAAAATGCGAATTTTACTCGCCCATTGTCGAGCGATAGATTTCAATGGATTTTTTTGACCTTGGTATTGATACAAAGCCTGATGAACTTGATACATAAAACGATGAAAATGTAATCGTTGCTTTTCTAAAAAAGGTAAACCATTAAAAAAAAGATCCATTAAATAAGTTTTACCACGCCCCACCCCACCCCAAAGATAAATACCTTGAATAGGCTTCACGGGAGAAAATGGTTTTCGCCAATTGGGAATAGTTTTTCTCTGACACAACTGATCATGTAATGACTGAAAATGCATGACTACTGACTTTTGATCTGCATCCTCAATTCGGTGATGTAATTTAATATCCCTTAAATAATTTTTATAAGGCCCAGAAGCAGAAGGCATAGAATCCCCTAACAATCAAAATAGTTGTGCAACAATCTGATATCGCTGAAGTCAAAGTCTCAGTATATAATCTTGTAGCGCGTTTTATATCATAGTTGAGGAGCACTGCGATGAGCTGGCTAATGGGATTTATTTTACTGATGTTGGGGTTTATCGCTGGTTTGAGCTTTTATCACTGGACAATAAATAAAAAAAATCACCAAGAAAACCAAACACGACAACGATTAACGGAACAGCTAGATGGCATCCATAAAGAATATGCCGCTTATCAAAACGATATTGATGTCCACTTTTATGAAATGCAGCGATTACTCGAACCGCTCAAACAGTGTTTTGCTGAGATAGAGCAAAGAATGGCATTCGATACAAAAGCGCTATCACAACGCACGCTGATCAATAAACCTACACTTATAGCACAAACGCTGATAACGACCGACACAGAATCACTTCATCCACCCAAGGATTATGCACCTAAAAAAACACCGAATGAACGTGGCACCTTATCTGAAAATTTTGGTTTAAAAGAAGATGAGTAAATTTATTATTTTCATCTAGACTCATTTTGATCCCAACAATAAATCGCTCTCATAGCATTGCTGAGCAAAAAACCATAACTCAATTATTTTTTTCAATGGATTGTTACCTTGTCTGAAAAACGCCTTATAAAACGCCATCACTTGCCTTATTTTTTGCAAGTGTATAACCCAATTACCAATCGACCCTTGGGTAATCTTGTGAATATTTCTGCGCACGGCATGATGCTGGTAAGTCAAACACGCTTGCTAACACATGCGGTGTTCCGATTAGAAATACGTCTCCCCATTTCATTGCTCGGTGGCAAACGCATCACCTTTGAAGCACTGAGTCACTGGTCGCATCCAGATATTACTCCAGAAAGTTATGACACTGGATTTAGTTTTCATAATCCACCTGAGCGATTATTAGCCTTAGTTGATGCCTTAACGCATTATTTTAGTTTTCCCAATGAACAAAACACCTTATCTGCGCATATTACCTGGATCAATCAACAACAAAAGCTGCCGCCCCCCATTCCATAAAAAATTAGACTTTCGTTGACAGCAACCTCATTACACTTAGAATGTCCAAGCGCAGACCAATCATCTAGTACTTTTTATTTAGAGCCTATTTAAAAAAGATTTTTTATGCCCCATTCCTGGCACAACTCGAGACATCTTCCCATCTGGGTTAGGCTTCATTTAGACGGACCATTACTGTTTTTTTTAACGGCCGTGACCGCATTGGGTCTCATCGTTTTATACAGCGCGAGTGAACAGAGTGTCATTACAGTAGTACGACAAGGCTATCGATTTTTATCTGGTCTTCTTTTAATGACCTTGTTAGCACAAATCTCACCTAGAGCTTTTCAGCGCTGGGCACCCTGGATTTATTTAGCGGCTACCTCATTGTTGGTGTTAGTTTTGCTCATTGGTGAT
>JAHFSE010000075.1 GCA_023265895.1 Gammaproteobacteria bacterium | reverse complement strand
CCCATGAGTGGAGTCATATTTTAATAAATAGGAAAGGTGATCTAAATGAATGGGATCATTAATTGCAACCAGCTCTACGCCTTTTTGCAGGCATTCAGGCAAACGCGTGAGCCATGCGCGAAACAACGCACGTCCCACACGTCCAAATCCATTAATGGCAATTTTTCTCGGCATAAATAAGGTTTCAGTTGAGACATGAATTCACCGCAGCGATAATCGCATCCACGGTGATATGAAATTCTTTAAACAATTGATCCGCCGGCGCAGAAGCGCCAAAGCTTTGCATGCCAATCACGCGACCTTGCAAACCCACAAACTGCGACCAATAACCAACAGACGCAGCTTCAATTGCGACACGACAAGTAATATTGGCCGGCAATAATTGTGCTTGATAATGTTTATCTTGCTGTAAAAAACTTTCTGCGCAAGGCATCGAAATTAATCGCACACGTTTGCCTTGCTGCTGTAATTTTTCCATAGCTCGCTGAGCTAACGCTACTTCAGAACCGGTCGCAATTAAAATACTGTCTGGATTTTCTGAGCTGCCTTCGACCATGTAAGCACCGCGTTGAATTTGCGCTACCGATTTTTCTGAACGCGCAATGGGCGCTAACGCTTGACGGGTTAAAATTAAAGCCGTCGGCCCATCAACACGCTCAATGGCTTGCTGCCAAGCAACTGCGGTTTCCACAGCATCGCAAGGCCGCCACACGCGCATGTTAGGCATGGCACGCAAACTGGCAAGATGTTCAATCGGTTGATGGGTAGGGCCATCCTCACCTAAACCGATGGAATCATGGGTATAGACTAAAACGACTCGTTTTTGCATTAACGCTGCCATGCGCACTGCATTTCTAGCGTAATCCATAAAAACTAAAAAAGTTCCGCCATAGGGAATAAATCCACCATGCAAGGTAAGACCACTCATAATTGCGGTCATACCAAATTCACGCACGCCGTAAAAAATATAATTCCCATCGGCCTGTTGCTGAATACCACGACTGCCTGACCATAAGGTATTATTCGACGTCGCCAAATCAGCGGAGCCACCTAACAACTCCGGTAATAAGGGCGCATAAGCTTCTAAACATAATTCAGAGGCTTTTCGAGTGGCTACTTTTAAATTAGCTTTTTGCTGCTCATGAATAAAAGACTGACTCAGCTCAGACCAGGCTTTGGGAAGCTCACCGGTTAAACGACGTTTTAATTCAGCGGCCAATTCAGGATACATGGCTTGATAACGATTGAAATTAGCCTCCCAGACCAATTCTTTTTCAGCGCCGATTTTTTTGGCATCCCAGGCGTCATAAATCGTGGATGGAATTTCAAAGGGCGGATAGGCCCAACCTAAATAATCTCGCGCTGCTTGAATTTCAGTTTTGCCTAAGGCTTTACCATGAACATCATGAGTCCCTTGCTGCGTGGGCGCACCACAACCAATGATGGTCTGACAACAAATTAACGTGGGGTGGTCGGTATTATGTCGCGCCATTTCAATAGCAGCGATAATTTCTTCCGCATTATGACCATCAACACGGGGAATCACCTGCCAACCGTAGGCCATAAAACGCTGAGCAGTATTGTCGGTAAACCAACCTTGCACATGCCCATCAATGGAAATGCCATTGTCATCGTAAAAAACAATCAGCTTACCCAATCCTAAAGTGCCGGCCAGTGAACACACTTCGTGAGAAATACCTTCCATCAAACAGCCATCACCTACGAACACATAGGTGTGATGATCCATCAAATCAAAACCCGGACGATTAAATTGGGCAGCCAAAGTTTTTTCCGCAATCGCCATACCTACTGCATTGGCTAAACCTTGACCTAACGGCCCAGTGGTCGTTTCCACACCAGGCGTGTGACCTACTTCGGGATGACCCGGCGTTTTAGAATGCAGTTGACGAAACTGCTTGAGATCTTCAATAGATAAATCGTAGCCGCTCAAATGTAATAAAGAATACAACAGCATTGAGGCATGGCCGTTAGACAAAACAAAACGATCTCGATTCGGCCACTGAGGATTCAATGGATTATGGGATAAATAACGACGCCACAGCACTTCAGCAATATCCGCCATACCCATGGGCGCACCAGGATGACCTGAATTAGCCTGTTCTACAGCATCCATACTGAGTGCACGAATGGCATTCGCTAAAGCACGATCAGCCGGGCCAGATAAAGAATGCTCAACGGAAGACATGGCGATATCCTCATTTAAGGAGAATTAAATTGGCGATTCATGAATAGACTTCTTCCGACACCGCGACGAGAAAAGGGGCGCCATTGTCGCTTAGTCAGCTGCTTTGGGCAACTTGAGATATGGGTATAATAATGCTGAAACTTCAAGACACCGAATAAATCACTTTTCCCACTCGATCGATATGTGATTTCAATCCTTCATGACGGAGGCTTTCATAATGAGTAACGTCAAACAAATAAGGCGTTGGCAATTCGTCTAAAGCACCCCGCAATGAAGCTGCGCAATCCGCTTCACTACTGAAAGCCAAATCAACATCGGAACCTATCTCATAGGTATCCATAGCGCGAGAACCATAAATTTTTACCCAACGAATAGCAGAGTAGTTTTTTATACATTCGATGATTTGCGCAAAGGTTTTTTCTGGCAAACCGAACATCATCGCATTTTCTCTAAAAAATAATCATGCAATTGCACCATCGCGGCAAGATAACGCTGGCAAATATGCGCGATAGCCATTAACGCTAATTTTTCATCATAGACATGGGCCATTAAATTTCGATCATCCAACATATCAATCCATACTTGACCATCAAGCAGCATGGCATCACTGAAAGCTTGCTTAATAATTTCGCGGGGCAATTTGACGTCAGCGCCATTGTATTTAAGATAATCCTTCATGGTTTTCCAGGATAATTCAAAGGTAATTTCAAAGGATTTGATCACCGCAATTTGAATCAGATCATCGCCGGGCATTTGAGTATGTACTTGCACCGCATGTTGTAATCTTTTAAGCGCCGCTTGCAGATGCTCGAAACGCTGCCGCCAACGAATATCCATTTGCTTCATGCTGAAAAACTCCTACGCAATCCTATTAACCGACTGAAAATGATGAACCACAACCGCAAGTGGTTTCTGCATTCGGATTATTCACCACAAAACGCGAACCTTGTAGACCTTCGGTATAATCCACCTCAGCGCCCATTAAATATTGAATACTCAAAGGATCAACCAACAAGGTAACGCCATCTTTTTCAATCGGCGTATCACCCTCTTTTTCATTTTCTTCAAAGGCAAAACCATAGGAAAAACCCGAGCAACCACCACCTGTAATATATAAACGCAATTTTAACTCGTCGTTACCTTCTTCATCTTTTAAGCGCTTCACTTTTCTTACCGCACTATCGGTTAAGTTCAAGGGCGCTTCATTGGGATCATTCAGATCACTCATACCTCACCTCAATCGGATTTATGGAAAACAAGACAAAACATCTAAACCCATTTTTTCCGCAAACCCTAACATAATATTCATATTTTGCACCGCTTGCCCAGCAGCGCCTTTGACCAAATTATCAATGACCGAAATAATCACTAATTGATTGCTGTGCGCAGGTCGATGTAATGCCAGTTGGCAAATATTACTCCCACGAACACTACGAGTTTGCGGATGACTGCCCCAAGGCAATACATCCACAAAAGGATGCTGTGCATAGCGCTGTTCATACAAATCTTGTATGGCATCAGCAGCAACATTTTCCAATAACGGCACATACAAGGTTGCTAAAATACCACGCACCATCGGCACTAAATGCGGCACAAAGGTAATATTCAAATCACGATTAGCGGCCTGATGCAGCCCTTGTGAAATTTCAGGCCAATGCCGATGACCAGACACCGCATACGCTTGAAAATTTTCGGCGGCTTCACATAAAGTATAGGGCATTTTAGCCACACGACCCGCACCACTCACACCTGACTTTGCGTCCGCAATCAAATGCTGAAGATTCGCCCAAGACTGCTGCAAAATGGGTAAAAAACCCAACTGGATTGCTGTGGGATAACAACCCGGATTTGCAACTAATTGCGCAAATTCAACGGCCTTACGATTCACTTCCGGTAAACCATAAACCGCTTCAGTTAATAATTCTGGGCACGCATGAGGTTCTCCATACCAATGCTGCCACTGCTGCGCATCGCGCAAACGAAAATCAGCTGACAAGTCAATGACACGGACGCCTTTATCTAATAAAGCAGGGATTGTATGCATCGCCACACCATGGGGCGTTGCAAAAAATACCATGTCACAACAGGCCAATTCAGCGACATCTATATCGGTAAACGAGAGGTCACAAAAGCCTCGTAAATTAGGAAACCATTGATCAATCCGTTGACCTTTTTCAGATCGAGAAGTCACATATTTCAAGTCCACTTTGGGATGCTGTAAGAGCAAACGGATCAATTCAACACCGGTATAACCCGTACCACCCACAATACCTACTCTGATTTTACTCATAACTTTTTCTCGTTACGCTCGGGTGCAATCGCACTTTTAAACAACCACTCACTCTACATCGATTACCCAGACACATCAAACTCAGCCCTGTCTGCATTGGCGCTCCATGAAAGCTTGGTGTAGAGTACGCAGCTTTGCAATCCCCCCTATTGACTCAGGGTCTTATTCTGTATGAATACGAGATTTTTACTCAGCGGCCTAACGCTGATATTCGGTTTATTCTGCTTTGGCTGTGGTCAGAAAGGTCCGCTCTATTTACCCACCAATAAACCTTGCACAGAATCCATTGCTCAAAGCACACCCGCTCTGTGTACCCAAAAATCCAACGGCTCTTAAATTTTTTATATCTCTTATGAAACCATTTTCTTATTTCAATAACACACTACATGCTGAAAAAATCTCACTCGCAAAATTAGCTGAGCAATATGACACGCCCTGTTATATTTATTCTCGCGCAGCCATTGAACAACATTGGCAAAATTTTTCTGCAGCCTTGGGTAATCATCCCCATTTAATTTGTTATGCGGTTAAAGCCAATTCTAATTTAGCAGTATTAAATGTTTTGGCTCGTTTAGGCTCTGGTTTTGATATTGTCTCGCAAGGCGAATTAGAACGTGTTTTAGCGGCTGGTGGTGATCCGAAAAAAATTGTTTTTTCTGGCGTAGGAAAAACACAACAAGAAATGCAACGGGCATTAGAAGTGGGCATTAAATGTTTTAATATAGAATCAGAGGCAGAGTTAGAATTACTGGGTCAACTCACCCATCAATTAAAAAAACCGGCTGCCATTTCTATTCGAGTCAATCCTGATGTGGATGCACAAACTCACCCCTATATTGCCACGGGTTTAAAAGAAAATAAATTCGGCATTGAATTTCATCGTGCACTGGAAGTCTATCAACGCGCCCAACAATTTTCTTATTTGACGATTGCTGGAATTGATTGCCACATTGGTTCACAACTCACTCAGCTAGAACCTTTTGTCGCTGCAATAAAACGCATATTGCACTTAGTGGACCAACTGAAATCCATCGGTATTGAATTATCTCATATCGATATGGGTGGCGGCTTGGGCGTGTGTTATCAGGATGAAAGCCCGCCTTCGGCACAAAGTTATATTCAAGCGATGCTGGAATTACTCAAACCTTATTCACTAGAATTAATTATTGAACCTGGCCGATCCATTGTTGCTAATGCAGGAATATTATTAACTCGCGTTCAATACTTAAAAAAAACCACCGATAAACATTTTGCAATTATTGATGCCGGCATGAATGATTTAATTCGTCCTGCTTTATATCAAGCTTGGCAAAATATTATTCCTATTAATTTTTCTTCAACGGGCGCACAAGATCATTACGATATCGTTGGCCCAGTGTGCGAAACCGGAGATTTTCTTGGCAAAAATCGTGAATTATCGTTAGCGCCGAACGATCTACTTGCTGTGTTATCTGCGGGCGCTTATGGTTTTGTAATGAGCTCTAATTACAATACCCGCAATCGTCCTGCGGAAGTGATGGTAGAGGGTGATCAAAGTTATTTAATTCGCCGGCGAGAAACCTATGAGGACCAAATGAAGCTAGAGTCGGTGTTGCCGGGGTAATCAATGAATGCCGCAGCGATAAAAAATAGGCCAAAAATGGCAATATTTATTACCGGTCTTGCTGATATCACACCCCAATTGATACAAGAGCCCCACTCTGGTATACATAGCGCCCCTTACGGAAAAGCACAGGGCAATATGAAATTATCCTTTTCTAAAATGCACGGCCTCGGCAACGATTTCATGGTGATTAATGCGGTATCACAAGCTGTGTCACTCACGCCTCAATTAATTAGCCATTGGGCCAATCGAAAAACGGGTATTGGTTTTGATCAATTATTATTGGTAGAACCCACAACAGATGCTGAATTCGATTTTAATTATCGCATTTTTAATGCAGATGGTAGCGAAGTGGGTCAATGCGGTAACGGCGCTCGTTGTTTAGCGCGATTCATTGCTGATGAAAAACTGTCGCTTAAAAAGCAATTGCGAGTTCGCACTTTATCTAGCGCATTAACCCTCACGCTGCAAGATGATGGACAAGTTTCTGTGGATATGGGCATACCTCAATTTGCCCCCAATCAAGTACCCTTTGTTGCTGAAGATCAACTTTTAACCTATGATCTGCGCCTTGAACAAACTACAGTCTCAATCGGTGCGCTTTCCTTAGGTAATCCGCACGCAGTTCTGCTGGTGGATTCCGTTGATCATGCGCCCGTTGCTGAGTGGGGCCCACAAATTGAATCTCATGCACGATTTCCACAACGTGCTAATGTTGGATTTATGCAGATTCTCACTGCACAACACATTCAATTAAGAGTCTACGAGCGTGGGGCTGGAGAAACATTAGCCTGTGGTTCTGGCGCTTGTGCTGCTGTAGTTTATGGACGCCTTCGACAACAACTCGATAAGGATGTCACAGTATCTTTACTCGGCGGTGACTTGCACATTCATTGGGATCATCCGACGGATGCCGTGATCATGACAGGCCCTGCCGTTATAGTGTATAAAGGGATTTTAGAGTATGACCCGAGATTACAAAGCTCAACCTAGAATTAAAATGACGCACTCTATGCGCGAAAAAATAATTTATGTAGATGGCGTACCTATCTCTGGCCAACAAGTAGCGGCCTTTTTATCCCAGCATCCAGAGTTCCTGATGGACCGTGCCGGCCTCTTAGAATCGATGATAGTGCCTCACCTAACACCTGAGAACCCAGCCACTTCACTCATTGAGCGCCAAGTCAATTTATTGCGCAAAAAGAATCAATATCTCACTGCAAAGCTTAATCAACTGACAGAATTCACTCAGCAGAATCACCACTTATTTGACTCAGTTCGACAGCTGACACTCAGCCTATTGGATGAGCAAGATCCCTATATTCTGCTCAGTCATTTAGAACGAAATTTGTTAGATAATTTTGGGGTCGCCCATGTCCGATTTTTCTTTTTCAAGAAACATTTGCTTGCATCTAAAAATTACGGCGTGGTTTCACAGTTGGCATTGAGAAAAAAATTACCCGCCTGGAAAAACATTCAATCTGCTTGTTATGGCCCCTGGAGCGTGCAAGAACGTTTATTATTATTACCCGAAACTAAAGAATCCCTACTGCCTATCGCGATCATTCCCTTATTACTCAAACACCCCATTGGCTTTATCACTTTAGGCTACGGCCCCGATTGCCACTTTAAAGAAAATATGGATGTGTCGTTATTAAATTATATCGGCGATATGGCCGGCAAATGGCTCTGTCATCTACTGAACTTGGAATGGATCGATGATCCATTTGACGACTATTCAAAACTGCTACGAATGAAGGAATATCATTAATTGCAGCTGCGGTACTACGCAGAATACCGCAACCCGTATCACGCAATATTTCTTTAAATCGGCCGACTGCCATAGTTAGATTCAGGTTTTTTAGGCGGATCAGCGGTTACATGAGGCTCGACTTCTTTTACCTGCCCACCTTTAGCAAGAAAAGCTTCCATATCCGCTTGCAGCTGATCCCTCAAAGATTTTTTTGAGGTGACCGTCCGCTCACTACCATCTTCTGAATGACGCACCACCTTGGGATCACTTTCAAAGGTTTCTCTTTCGTTATCGTCGTCCATTGCCATTATGTGCTCCTCAATTTTAGTAGAATAGGTTTAGCATTTGGATTAGGCTTTTATAGTAAAAAATAAAATAAAGTCCAGCTTTTTTTATTCATGAGGCTCCCAATAAGTATATCCACTCAACCCTTCCATCAATTCTTTGCGATACATATCGCGCTCTTGTTCAACAATATTGCCTTGCTGTAATCGCAATTCCAGAGCTTCCATCAAATCTTCTTTCTCATAATTCACCGACCGCAAAACTTCGTCCACACCACTGCCCAAATAAGCATGACTTAATACAAATTCATGATCTGCAACCAGCTGAACATCCACGGCATCGGTGTCGCCAAATAGGTTATGCATATCACCTAAAATTTCTTGGTAAGCACCCACTAAAAAGAAACCTAAATAATAGGGCGCTCGAGCGTCATAGCGCGGCAAAGGTAAGGTCGCTTCCAACCCCATCCCATCCACATACTGTTTAATGGTGCCATCGGAATCACAGGTAATATCATGCAGCTTAGCGCGCACCTGTGGCTCCTCCGCTAAACCCGACAAGGGAATAATTGGAAATACTTGATCAATGCCCCACACATCAGGCACTGACTGAAAAACAGAAAAATTGACGAAATATCTTTCAGCTAATTTGTCATTCAACTCATCTAAAATCACACGATGGGCTCGCAACTGTGGCACCAATTGCTGCTGAATTGCGCGACAGGCTGCATAATAATAAGACTCCACCAAAGCACGCTCAGATAAATCAATCACACCTTGTTGAAAACGAATAATAGACTCTTGCAGCAAAATACCAATCCGTTGATAAAGTTCTACGCTGTCTCTGCCCGGCAAAGGATGCTGCACTTGCTGCAAACAATGCCACATAGATTGCGCAGTATTTGTCATCGATGGATTGGGCGCTGCTGATTGCATTTCATAGGGCGCCTCTACATCGACAATGTTAGTAATTAATACCGCATGATGCGCAGACAAAGCACGACCGGATTCAGTAAAAATATTCGGTTGTGGATAACCAGCAGCAATACAGGCATCTTTGATTGGACCCAAAACACTGAGTGCATAATCGGCCATAGAATAATTCATCGAATAATAGCTGGTACTCGCGGTGCCCTCATAATCCACGGCCAATCCACCGCCTAAATCCACCACCTGCACCGGTGCGCCACATTTTTTTAATTCAATATAATAACGCGCAACTTCACTCATGCAGCGTTGAATATCTTCAATTGCCGAAACCTGAGATCCAATATGAACATGCAACAACTGCAAGCAAGCAAGTTGATCATGGGATTTTAATAATTTGACGGCTGTTAATAATTGACTGGGCGACAAACCAAATTTACCTTTTTCTCCGCCCGTATTTTGCCAATTACTTTTTCCAACAGCGGCCAAACGCACACGAATACCAATTCTTGGCGCGACACCTAAGGCTTTTGCTTCTTGTAAAATGAGCTCTAATTCAGATATCTTTTCGATCACGATATACACTTGACTACCGAGATTTTCGCCCATCAATGCTAAGCGAATATATTCGCGATCTTTATAACCATTACAAACAATGAGTCCATTTTGAGGGTTTGTTAGCGCTAACACAGCAATTAATTCAGGCTTACTACCGGCTTCCAATCCTACTAATTGATGGGGTTCGCCAGCCTTCATAATTTCTTCGACCACACGACGCTGCTGATTCACCTTGATAGGATAAACTGGCGTATAACTGCCTTCATAACCCAAAGATTTTTGTGCCTGATAAAAACCTTGGCACAAGCGCTGAACGCGATCTTTTAAAATATCAACGAATCGCACCAATACCGGCAAACGCAATTCTGCTTGTTGCAACGCTTGAATTAATTGATTGAAACTACCTCGATAGATTTGATCTTGATGCTGAGTTACCACTTCAACTTCACCCGCTGCATTCACATCAAAATAACCATCCCCCCAATAGCTGATGTTATAAATTGCTTTGGCTTTTTCTATGGACCAATTAATTGGCTCGAGGCTGTTCATGTCTTCAACTCCTAGGCGCCTGGCAATGGATGTGTATAATGCTGTCCACCTTGAAGCACATTAAAACGCTTCAAAAGGGTACGAACAAAACTCCCCCTTTGAAAAAGGGGGATTGAGGGGGATTTTTAAAACGTCTTATGAACCACGGAAACTAAATCCCCCCTAGCCCCCCTTTTTCAAAGGGGGGAATTCAACCACAAAATTTCAAGGAAAAATATATGTCGCAAAACCCCTTTCCTCATTGGACTATCGAATATTTCGGTCAAGAAGGCACCTGTTTCGGCTTAGCGATTAAAGATAAAATCCACGAAGAGCAATCTGCTTTCCAAAAAATTGGTATTTATGATACTGAAACCTTTGGTCATCTGATGGTGATTGATGATTGCATGATGCTGAGTCAACGGGACAATTTCCTCTACCATGAAATGATGAGTCATCCCGTATTATTCTGTCATCCCAAACCAGAAAAAGTGGCGATCATCGGCGGCGGCGATTGTGGCACATTGAAAGAAGTTCTCAAACATCCTGAGGTAAAAAGCCTTTGGCAAATTGATATTGATGAGCGTGTCACTCGCTTAGCGGAGGATTATTTCCCCGAACTCTGCACCAGTAACCAAGATCCTCGCGCTCAACTTTTATTCGACGATGGCATTGTTTGGATTCAACAACAAGCACCTGAATCACTAGATGTCATTATTGTGGATTCCACCGATCCCGTTGGCCCTGCGGCGGTTCTATTTTCAGCAGATTTTTTCCTAGCTTGTCAGCGCGCATTAAAACCACAAGGCATTTTGGTTCAACAAAGTGAATCGCCTTTATTGCATGGCAAAACTTTAATTAAAAAACTCCATCAAGATATGCGCGCCGCTGGTTTTAGCGAAACCCACACACTGCCTTTTCCTCAACCGGTCTATCCCACTGGCTGGTGGAGCTGCACTATGGCAAGCAAAGGCACACCGCTCAAACAATTCCGTCAAACAGACGCGGAACAAAAAACCTTTGTGACGGAATACTACAACGCAGAAATTCACCAAGCGGCACTCGTACAACCAGAATTTTTAAAGCGGGCGTTAAGTGAGTAAAACGCAGTTATTCGGAATGATGGCCTAGCTTATTTTGCT
>JAHFSE010000074.1:7106-11335 GCA_023265895.1 Gammaproteobacteria bacterium | reverse complement strand
TTAACAATTGCCTTGCGAGCATCTTCAGAATCTAAAGGGCCGATAATGGGAAAGTCAAATAAACGCTCGGCATAGGATTTAGCATCACCCATGCGACTGCGTAATTGAGGCAAGCCTGCTCCCACAAGCATGACAGGTAAACTCTGTTGCGTGGTGCGATGTAATGCAGCAATCAGTGCAGCTAATTCACTTTCCTTGACGTACTGTATTTCGTCGATGAATAAAATCAGTGCTGTGTCGGCTGCTTTTGCTGCTTTACCCACAACTTCTAGTAAGGCTAATAAATCCAATTCCAAATCACCATTGTCTGCTAATCCGGGTTCAGGTTCGAAATCTAAGCCCACTTCTATATCGCTATATTTCACTTTGAGCGCTTTAGCAAAGCCGACGAGTCCACGCAGTGCGCGTTGTGCGAGTTTCTTAGCGCGTTCATTGCGTGACAGGCGCAGTAATGCTTGGCGTAATTGTGGTGCAAGCAAAGCAGGTAAAGAACGATTTTCAGGCGCTTCCATTCGAACAGTGTGGACGCCAGCTGCTTCCGCTTCATTGCGCATGCAATCGAGTAAGACAGTTTTTCCAACGCCGCGTAAACCGACCATTAAAATGCTTTTTGCCGGGCGTCCCTGTAAAATTCTCTGTAAAGCGATATGCACTTTTTGTCTTAATGCATCACGGCCAGCGAGCTCTGGAGGATGAGCGCCAGCGCCGGGCGCATAAGGGTTTTTGATAGGGTCCATGACAAGCACTCATAGTAATGTTAGCGATGTTATAAATAACAGATAAGATTGCTAACTTCAATATAACTCTCCAGTGAATCAAGAAGAGGCTAGACAGCCGTGGTACTCGCCAGTAATATGAATGGTATTACTTGGAGTATTACTTATGATGCACAGAACCACCGTGAGTCTGAATGATGAAGCCTTTAATTTTCTGAATGCTCAAGCCAGTCAGGGGCGCAGTGCCTATTTGAATCAACTTTTATTGGATGAGCAAAAGCGATCATTGCACCAGATGTTACTGCGGGCCAACCAAGAAGAGGCGAGTGATCTGGCTTGTAGAAAAGAATTAGGTGAATGGGATGCCACTTTATCTGATGGTTTGGATGCATGAAAACGTTCAAGCAGTTGGATATTTATTGGGTCGATCTAGAGCCGACAAAAGGCGCAGAAACCCAAAAGTTATGTCCCTGTGTGATTGTGCAAGCAGATTGGCTTAATACGGATTCAGCGACACTGATCGTAGCGCCGTTATTGCCTACTCATAAAACTTGGCCTTTTGCTGTTAATATTGTGCCAAGCAAACAAAATAAATTAGATAAGAATCGTCATTTGAATTTAAAACAACTACGAGCCGCGGATATTTCTCGACTGAGCAATTTGCAAGGTAAGCTAGAGCAGAGTTATTTGAAATCTATCAAAACAGCTTTGACGATCGTATTTGGTTTAGAGAGATGAGAATGTTTTCGGATCGGCGTATACTGCGCGCCTTCTTTTTAGGTTCGCAGGAGAATTTATGTCTACTTTAGTGATGCCTCATGGCAGCCCCGTTTTATTGCCTCGTTTAGTTGCAGATACTGCTTTAGTGGATGAGCTTGCACACGCTGCTACTTTGCCGAAATTACAGCTGAGTTCTCGCGAAGTCGGCGATTTAATGATGTTAGGTATTGGTGGTTTTACGCCCCTCGAAGGTTTCATGGGCCATGATGATTGGCGTGGTGTTTGCGATAATATGCAATTAACCAGCGGGGTTTTTTGGCCGATTCCTATTACTTTGTCGACGAGTACAGAGCAAGCAAGCGAATTAAAATCGGGGCAAGAAGTTGCGTTAGTCGATGGTGAAACTCAAGAAATTATGGGTGTGTTGAGGGTCAGTGAAACTTATTCCATCGATAAGGCTCATGAATGCCAACAAGTATTTAAAACTACCGATGCTGCACATCCTGGCGTCAAGATGGTGATGGATCAAGGTGCAGTGAATGTGGCAGGTCCCGTCAAAGTATTTTCTCAAGGCGCATTCCCTCAGCAGTATGCGGATACTTATATGACGCCGCAACAAACCCGTGATCTGTTTACAGCAAAAGGTTGGAAAACTGTCGCTGCATTTCAAACTCGTAATCCGATGCATCGTTCCCATGAATATCTGGCGAAAATTGCCATCGAGATTTGTGATGGAGTGATGATTCATTCCTTGTTAGGTAAATTGAAAGCGGGGGATATTCCGGCAGAAGTGCGCCAAGAAGCGATTTCTACTTTGATTGATCATTATTTTGTGAAAGACACAGTGATTCAATCGGGTTATCCCTTAGACATGCGTTATGCCGGTCCTCGTGAAGCATTACTGCATGCTTTATTTAGACAGAATTACGGTTGCTCCCATTTAATTGTTGGGCGTGATCATGCTGGTGTAGGTGATTATTATGGGCCTTTTGATGCGCACCATATTTTTGATCAAATTCCTGAAGGTGCGTTGTTAACTAAGCCGTTAAAAATTGATTGGACTTTTTGGTGTAATGCCTGCGGTGATATGGCTTCTACGCGCACTTGTCCGCATACACCGGAGGATCGTGTGTTGGTATCGGGCACCAAGTTACGTCATGCGCTTTCTTCCGGAGAAACAGTTCCGGCTAACTTTAGTCGTCCAGAAGTGTTAGAGGTTTTGCAGCGTTATTACGCAACGTTGGACTAAATAAAAATGATCGCACAGGTATTAGCTTACCTCCTCCCTATGAGAAAGTCGGAAAGCCTCCCTGAACCAAGGGGCCTTTTGGATTGAAGCCACCCTTAAAGATGGCGTGAGCTATGACGATCGCAGAATAAAAAAGGGCGCCAAAAGCGCCCTTTTTTGCGAGAAAAGCCAATTAAAAACAGAAAAACAGAATACAGGTTTTTCCGCTAGAACCTGAAGAGCTGCTGGTACTTGAAGTTGTAGTACCTGACGAGCTGCTGCTGGAGGAGCCTGAGCCAAAATCAATAGCACCCTCGACGCGACAACCGGATAAGGCAATCATGAACAAGGTGAAAATGAGAAAGCGGTGGGATGTTTTCATAAGAATGATTCCTACGTATCTGTGTTGTTGTATCAATATTGTTCTTTTTTAGAGAAAAATCACTTTGCCATTCTACGAAGAGATGATGCAGAACACAACCAGAGAGGCAAACTTTTTGTTAACTGCCTAGCGAGGGTTGTAGCGGATTTTTTCTAATAGGTTGATCTGTTGTAGCTTTATTCATAAGAGTTGTATCTTGCTGAGGTAAGGTTTTAGGTGTGGATGGCGCTTGTTTGCTGATTTTGGGTGGTGTAGGTGATCCGACGGGTGGTTTAGGTGCTGGGTGTGGGAGTCGATTGGCTAGATAGGCATCCATCACTTGGCGTGCGATGGGCGCTGCACTTGATCCACCATGACCCCCATTTTCAACAATAACGGCCACTGCAATTTGAGGTGCATTCGCTGGGGCAAAACTAATGAATAGCGCATGATCTCGATGCCTTTCATCTAATTTGCTTGCATCGTATTTTTCGTTTTGTTTGATGCCGAGTACTTGAGCCGTACCGGTTTTCCCTGCAATCAAATAGGGTGCACCTCTAATGTTTTGCGCGGTGCCACCCTGAACCACGTCGACCATCGCTTGCACAATAGCTTCCCACTGATCAGAGATAACTGGTGCCGCAGTTTTGTCATGCGGTCTTAATCTTTTCGGCAAGTTCACCATTTTTGGCGTGACGTGGACGCCGCGATTGGCAATTTGCGCCACCGCAGTTGCAAGTTGTAATGGGGTGATGAGGAAAAATCCTTGGCCGATACCTGTGATCAGCGTTTCTCCAGGGAACCAAACTTGTCCCAATCTAGCGCGTTTCCAAGCTTTTGAAGGTAAAACCCCCATCCGTTCACCGGGCATATCGATATGCGTGCTTTGACCAAAACCAAAGGGGCGGAAAAAACGCTCGATACGATCAATGCCTAATTTATTAGCTAGGGTATAAAAATAGATGTCACAAGATTGAGTAATTGCTTTGTGTAAATCGACACGGCCATGACCTTCTTTTTTCCAGTCGCGATATAGATGTGCTTGACCACCGAGACGAAAATAACCGGGATCATAGATTGCATCTTTCCAGTTCACGATTTTATTTTCTAATCCAGCTAAAGCCATTAAAGGTTTTACCGTGGAGCCCGGTGGATATTCTCCCTTGATCGGACGATTAATCAGTGGGCGCTCCCAAGATAAATT
>JAHFSE010000074.1:0-7096 GCA_023265895.1 Gammaproteobacteria bacterium | reverse complement strand
AATGTTTTAGAATCAATGCCAGTGACAAATAAATTAGGATCAAAGCTGGGTTTGCTCACCCAGGCAATTACACCGCCCGTGGCTGGATCCATGGCAATGACAGCGCCTCGGTGATCACCTAAAGCAGTATCGGCAGCCATTTGAGTCGCAAGATCTAGATATAGGGTGAGATTAGTGCCAGGAATAGGGTCTGAATGATCGACGACCCGTAATATTTGGCCGTGGGCTGTGGTTTCCACTCGTTCATGTCCGACCAAGCCATGTAGTTCCGCTTCATATTGTTTTTCGATACCTGTTTTGCCCACGTGATGGGTTGCCGCATAATTTCGTGCATCTAATTCAGCGGTTTCTGCTGGATTAATACGCCCGACATAACCTACTGCATGAGCAGTGAGTTGGCCGTAGGGATAATAACGGACCAAATCTGCGCGTAACTCAACGCCTTTCAATCGAAATTGATTGATTGCCACTTTGGCAATGTCTTCTTCGGTGAGATTGAATTTCAAGGGGATGGATTCGTGGGGTCGATGATATTGTTGGGTGCGTAAATAAAATCGATCTATATCGGTTTGATTGAGATTCAGTAAATTGTCTAAATAAGTAATGGTTTGCTTTAAATGGGGTGTTTCTTCCTCGGAAATAACTAAGGAAAAACTGGGGCGATTATCCGCTAAGATAGCACCATTGCGATCAAAAATGAGTCCACGGCGCGGTGCTGTAGGTTGAATTCGAATGCGATTGGTTTCTGATCGAGCGGCATAGGTGGAATGATCGATCACTTGCAAGAGATACATGCGGAATAATAAAGCACCAGAGAGCAACAATACGCAGACCATGGCTGCAATAAATCGATTTTTAAAAATTTGCGTTTCACGCAAATGATCCTTCAGCCTAGTGCGATGCATAAAAAACCGTAGATGATGGCGTTAATAATTCGTGTGCTGGTCAAGGGATCTAGAGTTCTATAGTATCGACGCTCTTTTTAAAAAGCCTAGAGTCGTCGTTTCATGGGAAAAAAAGATTCGTCTATCACAGTTGTTCAGCAGTCTAATCAAGATGTTGCTTCGAAGAAAGGTTTACTACGATCTACTTCTATTGTCAGCGCATTGACCTTGTTATCTCGCGTGTTAGGTTTGGTTCGTGACATAGTGATTGCGCAAGTGTTTGGTGCCAGTCCCGCAATGGATGCTTTTTTAATCGCCTTTCGAATTCCCAATTTTTTTCGTCGTTTATTTGCTGAAGGTGCTTTTTCGCAAGCCTTTGTTCCGGTGATTTCTGAATATATTAAAAAGCGACCACACGAAGAGGTGCAACGTTTAGTCAATCATGCAGCAGGTACCTTGGGTGGTATTTTGTTAGCGATGACTGCGGTGGCAATGGTTTTTTCGCCTTGGATTGTAATGGTATTTGCACCGGGGTTCGCACAAGTAGAATCTAAAATGCTGTTAGCCGGTGATTTACTCCTCGTGACATTTCCCTATTTATTTTTTATTTCCATGACAGCTTTTGCAGGGGGGGTATTAAATAGTAAAGGCCATTTTGCCACGCCGGCTTTTGCACCCACTTTATTGAATATTTGTTCTATCGCTGCGGCTTTATGGTTTGGTCGTTATTTCGAAGCGCCGATTATGGCGCAAGCCTGGGCCGTTTCTATTTCAGGTGTGTTGCAATTATTAATTCAATTTCCAGCCTTGAAGCGGATTCATCTATTTCCGAAACCTCAATGGGGTTGGCGTGACGAAGGCGTGCAACGAGTCTTACGTTTAATGCTGCCTGCATTATTTGGCGTTTCTGTCAGTCAAATTAATATGTTGATTGGCAGTATGATGGCTTCCTTTTTACCTCACGGTAGTGTGACTTGGATTTATTATGCCGATCGTTTAATGGAATTGCCTTTAGGCGTTTTTGGTGTTGCAGTAGGCACCGTGTTATTACCCAGTTTATCAAAACATTATGCTAATCATGACAGCCAAGCTTATTCCGCTGGTTTAGATTGGGGATTGCGCTCGGTATTATTAGTCGGCTGTCCTGCTGCTTTAGGATTATTATATTTAGGCGAGCCTATTTTATTCAGTCTATTTCAAGGCGGTGCCTTTTCTGCTCGTGATGTACACATGACTGATTTATGTTTGAAAGCCTATTCAGTGGCGGTGTTAGGTTTTATTATTTTAAAAGTCATTTTGCCTGCCTATTTTGCTCGGCAAGATACTAAGACGCCGGTGAAAGTCGCGGTGATTGCCTTGCTTACTAATATTATTTTGAATTTAGCCTTGATTCGCTTTTTAGCCCATGTGGGATTGGCGTTATCTACTTCTATTGCCGCAGTAGTGAATGTGAGTTTATTGTATTTTGGATTGGTTCGTTCTGGTGCTTATAAACCCTGCGATCAATGGCATCTCTGGTGGACGCAAATTATTTTAGCCTGTGTTGCAATGGTGCTGGTGATTCATTGGATAACACCGGCAACGGATTATTGGATGGCGGCTACTCGAATCAATCGTTTAATGGCGTTGGCGGCTATTATGATGGCTGCTGTTATAACCTACGGAATGGTTTTATTTGCCACCGGTGTACGCCGCCAGAATTTTACCAAAATGGGAGCTTAAATAAGGATGGAGTTGATTCGTGGTATACACAATATTCAACACACTCATCGCGGTTGTGTGGCAACTCTAGGGAATTTTGATGGCGTTCATCAGGGACATGTAGCGATTATTCAGCAAGTAAAAGCTCAGGCAGCAGCGTTGAATTTGCCCAGCTTAGTGATGTTATTTGAGCCGCAGCCACTAGAGTTTTTTCAACCTGAACAAGCGCCTGCGCGTCTTACAATATTAACGGAAAAAATACGACAACTGGCTGCCTTAGGTGTCGATCGAATTTTATGTGTAAAATTCAATGCTGCGTTGAGTCAATTAGATCCATTGTTTTTTATTGAGGAGCTTTTAGTCGATAAACTCAATGTGCGGCATTTAGTGGTGGGAGATGATTTTCATTTTGGCCGGCAACGGCAAGGCAATTATGATTCTCTGGTGACTGCCGGTGAACACTATGGCTTTCAAGTGGAACGTAGTCATGCTGTGCTTTGGCAGAATGAACGAATTAGCTCGACGCGTATTAGAGCCAGTTTAGCAGCCAGTGATTGGGCCGCAGCACAGGCTATGTTAGCGCGTCCTTACAGTATTTGTGGTCGAGTGGTTTATGGTGATGCATTAGCGCGGACACTGGGTACGCCAACAGCGAATATTATTTTAAAACGCAATAAATCTCCGTTGACGGGTGTTTTTGTGGTGAAAGTGAAAATTGAAAATAAGTCGCTCCCCCTCTTTATGAAAGAGGGGGTTGGGGGGAGTTTTCTTAAATCCCCCTCTTTGGTAAAGAAGGGGAGTATAACAAAGAGAGAGAGTCATTTTTTCGGCGTTGCTAATATTGGCAAAAGACCAACAGTACAAGGAAAACAATTGCGCCTAGAAACGCATTTGTTAGATTTTGAAGGGAATTTATACGGTCGAAAATTAACGGTAGAATTTCTACATAAACTTCGAGATGAACAAACTTTTTCAGGATTAGCTGCATTAAAATCAGCGATTCAACAAGACATTGCGCAAGCAAGGATATTTTTAAATACGGCATCTTTATGAATGACTATAAAAGCACTTTAAATCTTCCCGACACGGCTTTCGCCATGAAAGCTAATTTGGCGCAACGAGAACCGGAGCGTTTAAAGCAGTGGCAGTCGCTGAATCTTTATCAACGCATTCGGGAATCCAATCAGGGAAAACCAAAATTTATTTTGCATGACGGGCCACCTTATGCCAATGGTCAAATTCATATTGGTCACGCAGTCAATAAAATTCTAAAAGATTTTATTGTCAAAGCAAAAACACTCAGTGGTTTTGATGCGCCTTATGTGCCGGGTTGGGACTGTCATGGTTTGCCCATTGAACATAATGTAGAGAAAAAAATTGGCAAAGTCGGTGAGAAGGTTGATGCACGCACTTTTCGTCAAGAATGCCGAAGTTATGCAGCAAAACAAGTAGAAGCTCAAAAACAAGACTTTGTTCGTTTGGGTGTGTTTGCTGATTGGCAAAATCCTTATTTAACCATGAATTTTAAATTTGAAGCAGACATTATGCGTGCGTTAGCCCGTATGGTACAGCAGGGTCATGTGGTTCGTGGTTATAAACCCGTGTATTGGAGTGTGGTCGGTGCTTCGGCATTAGCAGAAGCGGAAGTGGAATATCACGACAAAACTTCTTTTGCGATTGATGTGAAATTTCCAGTGGTTGATGTTGATGGTTTTCTGAAATTATTTTCTATTGATTCAAAGTATCGCAATCTTTCCGTTGTCATTTGGACAACGACGCCTTGGACATTACCCGCTAATCAAGCCGTGTGTTTGAATGCAGATTTTACTTATCAACTCGTTCAGGTCGAGCAAAATGGCGTCCAACAACATTGGTTGTTAGCAGCAGATTTAGTTGACGCCTGTATGCAGCGTTACGGTATTTCTGAATATGAAATTTTGGCGAGTGTGCAAGGAAAAAATTTAGAGCATCAATTGTTACAGCACCCATTCTACGATAAACAAGTCCCCATTATTTTGGGTGATCATGTGACAACTGAGGCGGGAACCGGTGCGGTACATACTGCACCGGATCACGGGGTGGACGATTTTAAAGTAGGCGCACACTATCAATTAAGCACTTTAAATTTAGTGGATGGCAAAGGTATTTATAGTGCAGTGACACCTCTGTTTGCGGGTCAGCATATTTATCAAGTTGAGCCGAATATTTTAGAAACTTTACGACAAAAAAATCATTTGGTGTGTGAGAAAAAATTCCAACACAGTTATCCTCATTGCTGGCGAACAAAAACGCCGTTAATTTTTCGTGCAACGCCGCAATGGTTTATCAGTATGAAGGAAAATCATTTGCTGGATCGTGCAATGGCTGCAGTCAATGATGTTCAATGGATTCCTGAGCGTGGTAAAAGCCGCATTCAATCCATGTTAGGTTTAAGCCCTGATTGGTGTATATCCCGTCAACGGACTTGGGGCGTACCCATTCCATTTTTTATTCACAAACACACAGGTGAATTGCATCCCAAAACGCCAGAATTAGTGGAGGTCGTTGCCAAGCAAGTAGAGCAGCAGGGCATTGATATTTGGTATGAAGTCGATATCAAGACTTTGTTAGGTGCAGACGCGCAGCCTATTGATGTAGAGGGCTACGAACAAATCACCGATACCTTAGATGTTTGGTTTGATTCTGGTGTGACTCATGCCGCGGTGTTAGAACAAAATCCGCAATTACATTTTCCAGCAGATCTTTATTTAGAAGGTTCTGATCAACATCGAGGTTGGTTTCAATCGGCGCTTAAAACCGCTATAGCGACCCGAGGTCAAGCACCTTATCGTGCAGTGCTAACGCATGGTTTTACCGTGGATGGTCAGGGTCGAAAAATGTCGAAGTCATTAGGCAATGTCGTCTCTCCACAAGACACCATTAAAACCTTAGGCGCTGATATTTTACGTCTTTGGGTTGCAGCAACAGATTTTACCAATGAAATGACCGTCTCGGATGAAATTCTGAATCGTGTAGCAGATTATTATCGACGCATTCGCAACACCACCCGTTTTATGTTGGCCAATTTAAATGGTTTTGATCCGCAGCAGCATTTGGTTGCGTCCGAATCCTTGTTGATGTTAGATCGTTGGATCATTGATCGTGCTGCTTTATTGCAGGCTGAAATTATTGAAGCCTATGATCAATATCAACTCATGACGGTGTATCAAAAAATCCATCATTTTTGTAGTTTGGAATTAGGTGGTTTTTATCTGGATATTATTAAAGATCGCCAATACACCACGCAAAAAGACAGCCTTGCGCGACGTTCTGCGCAAACTGCTTTATATCATATTACCGAAGCTTTAGTGCGATGGATTGCACCCATTTTGAGTTTTACTGCCGATGAGATTTGGGCATTTTTACCCGGTGAACGCGAGGCGTCAGTATTTTTAACTCAATGGTATTCTGGTTTATTTAAATTGGATGATCGCAGTCATTTTTCTCGTGATGATTGGCAGCACATTATTGCGGTGAAAACTGCGGTGAATCAAGAACTAGAAAAAGCACGCAGCGAGGGTTTGATTAAAAGTGGCTTGCAGGCAGAGGTGGATTTGGCTTGTTCTGTTGAACTCAAAGAACTGTTGGATCGTTTGGGTGAAGAACTGCGTTTTGTTTTAATTACCTCTGAAGCTCGTGTACATGCATTAGCGAATGGTGTGGATGCTTCATCTGATGCTGAAGGTTTTGTGATTAAAATTACACCCACGGCACAAACAAAATGTGTGCGCTGTTGGCATCATCGCGTTGATGTAGGGCGGCATACTGAACATCCAGAATTGTGTGGTCGTTGTGTAGATAATGTCGTAGGTATCGGTGAGATTCGATATTTTGCTTAATGAGAAATAATCATGTTTCATAAAATTCCAAAATTAGCTTGGGTCATTACCACTGTTGTGATTGTGATCGATCAGTTCACTAAGCAGT
This sequence comes from Gammaproteobacteria bacterium, assembly GCA_023265895.1. Classification (GTDB taxonomy): domain Bacteria; phylum Pseudomonadota; class Gammaproteobacteria; order Pseudomonadales; family JAHFSE01; genus JAHFSE01. Next base: position 545 of record JAHFSE010000074.1, on the reverse strand, counting down.
GGGTTGCTGCTGTATTTTATTTGTATGAACGCGTTTCTGTCATGCCGATGTTAGATTTTACTTTGACCTTAAATCGTGGCGCTGCTTTTAGTGTATTGGCGACTGCGGGTGGTTGGCAGCGTTGGTTATTGTCTGGCATTTCGGTGACAGCAACCGTCATATTACTCACTTGTTTGTCTCGTACGCATAAAAAAGATCTTTGGATGATAACTGCCTTTTCACTGATTTTAGGCGGCGCCATCGGCAATTTAATTGATCGAGCTGCATTCTCCTATGTGATCGATTTCATTTTGGTCTATTGGCAGCATCATTATTTTCCCGCCTTTAATATTGCTGATTCTGCGATTACTGTCGGTGCTGGTATGTTGATGATCGATTTGTTTCGCAAGAAACCTGTGGAGATTCAAACACCATGAAAATTTTATTGGCGAATCCACGGGGATTTTGCGCTGGTGTAGATCGAGCCATTGCCATTGTTGAGCGTGCATTAGATGTTTTTGGCGCACCGATTTATGTTCGTCATGAAGTGGTTCACAATCGTTTTG
>JAHFSE010000182.1 GCA_023265895.1 Gammaproteobacteria bacterium | reverse complement strand
CCATGAAAAAAGCCAAAGTACCTTGCGTACCTGGTTATGATGACACCGATCAATCTAACAAATCCATGAATCAGGCCGCAGGAAAAATTGGCTTTCCGTTAATGATTAAAGCAGCTGCAGGCGGTGGTGGCCGAGGTATGCGCTTAGTCAATACTATGGAAAATTTCCAAGAAAATTTAAATTTAGCACGACAAGAAGCCTTAAATGCCTTCGGTAGTGAAGAAGTGATTTTAGAAAAAGCGATTATTGGCGGTCGCCATATTGAAATACAAGTTATGGCAGATCAATTTGGCTCAACGATTTATTTAGGTGAGCGAGATTGTTCTTCACAACGGCGTCATCAAAAAATCATCGAAGAAGCGCCCTCTCCTGCCGTCGATGAAAATCTACGCCAACAATTAGGTGAAGCCGCCGTTCGCGCAGCAAAAGCATGTCATTACATAGGCGCTGGCACCATCGAATTTTTACTCGACGCTGAACAAAATTTTTATTTTTTAGAAATGAATACCCGCCTGCAAGTGGAACACCCGGTCACTGAAATGATTACTGGCCTCGATTTGGTTGCGTGGCAATTACAGATCGCACAAGGAGAAGCATTACCACTACAACAATCAGAGATTCAATTAACAGGGCATGCGATTGAAGCAAGATTATATGCAGAAGATCCTAGTCAAAATTTCTTGCCACAAACTGGCACCATTTCACATTGGCATCCGGCCAAGGGTGACCTCATTCGCATGGATCATGGTATTGCTGAATTACAAACGGTCAGCGCTTATTATGATCCTATGTTGGCAAAAATTATTGTCCATGGTCATCATCGCCAAGAAGCTATTCGCTTGTTAAGTTATGCATTAGAAAATACCTATTTATTAGGTTTTTTACACAATAAATCTTTCTTACTAGAATTGTTGGCGCATCGAAAATTTATCGAAGGCCAAATAACAACTGATTTTATTACTCAACACAGTGAAGAATTTATTCATTTAAAACAGAAATCACCTCAGCCCATTCAAGTTGCAATCGCCGCTGTGCTTTTCATACAAAAAAATAATACTCAAGCATGGCGTAACACAAAGGTGCCACAAGAAAAAATGCTCGCACTATTCTGTCAGCAAAAAATATTCGTACGCATACAACAAATGCATGATCGACATTATCGCATTGCTTGGACAGATAAAAACCAAGAAGAAATCCTTAATTTAAAATTGATTAAACAAACAAAAAATCGATTAACAATCCAGTTCAACCAAGTCAATTACACCCTACCCTATGCACGACAGGGCAACCAGATTTTTATGGATACCAGTGGATTAACCACAACCCATCATTTGATGTATTTTGAAGATCAAACTTATGCGGAAATAGTAGAAGAATCGAGTCATAGCAATGGTATCGTTAAATCCAATACCGAAGGTATGATTGTTCAGTTAGCGGTGACACTCAATCAATATGTGCAAAAAAATGACCTATTATTAACCCTTGAAGCCATGAAAATACAGCAGGCCATTCTTGCACCGATAGCGGGTAAAATTATTGATCTTCCCATTCAAGGAAATCAAACCGTCAAACGTAACCAGCTGCTGGTACACATTGAAGCTAACTCCCCTAAATAGGTTTTTTTATGTTGAATCCATTTCATCTATTGGCTCATCTGGCTCAAACCGAGCATGAAGATGTCATTCATTTTGCTGATTTGGTAAAAAAAGCACCCTTTGCCTTAAAAAAAGCACCCGGGTTACTCAAAGGCATTTGGCATACCTTCATGCACGATCCCACTCAACCTGTAGGATTGGGTTTAACTTTTGAATATGCAGTTGCCAGAAATCCTCAAGGCGCTGCATTACTTTATGAAAATACACGTGTGAGCTATAACGAGCTCAATCAATGGGCAAATCAAATAGCACATTATTTTATTCAACAAGGTTTTCAAAAAGGCGATTGTGTTGCTTTACTAATGGAGAATCGCCCTGAATTTATTGCTTGCGTCTTAGGACTTGCTAAAGTTGGGATTATTACTGCGTTGATTAACACAGCGCAACGGGCAGAAGCATTACAATATAGTATTCAATTAGTCGAACCCAAAGCATTCATTGTCGGCAGAGAGTTACTCGATGCTTATTTGGAAAGTCAAATATCCAATACTGCGCCTGGTTATGTGCAATATTATTTAACGGATCCCTATGCAAAATATACTAACAAACAAATTCCAGCGGACTTTATTGCCTTAGCAAAAGCAATACAAAAACAACCGACTCAAAATCCTGATACTACCTATAAAATTTATCGCAAGGATTCTTGTTTTTATATTTATACCTCTGGCACTACTGGCTTACCCAAAGCAGGGGTTTTTTCTCATGGCCGTTGGATGAAAGCCTATGGTGGTTATGGTTTGGGCACACTACAACTATCACCGAAAGATGTGCTGTATTGTACTCTCCCGCTGTATCACGGTACGGGAATTGTTGTTTGTTGGGGTGCTGTGATTGCAGGTGCAGCAGGCTTTGCTTTACGACAAAAATTCAGTGCGACACATTTTTGGAGTGATGCACGCCGTTATCGTGCAACAGCTATTGGTTATGTCGGTGAGCTCTGCCGCTATTTAATGAATCAACCAGAAAGCGCGCAAGATCAAGAACATTTGGTTCGTAAAATGATTGGTAATGGTTTGCGCCCTGCATTATGGAAAAAATTTAAACAACGTTTTGGCGTTGAAGAAGTTTACGAACTCTATGCTGCATCCGATGGCAATATTGGTTTTACCAATGTTTTAAACTTTGATAATACTGTCGGACTTTGCCCTGTCAGTTTTGCTATTGTGAAATATGATGTTGAAAATGAACAACCTATTTTAAATAAATATGGCTTTATGCAAAAGGTTTCTTGGGGCGATACAGGTTTACTGTTGGGTGAAATTTCAGATAACACCCCTTTAGACGGTTATGTAAAAGATATTCAAAGTTCCAGT
>JAHFSE010000001.1 GCA_023265895.1 Gammaproteobacteria bacterium | reverse complement strand
TGATTTCATAGATTCACTATATATAAAAACTAGATATTATCAAGGTTTTTATATAATTATTTCTTCCTCAATTTCGCATAAAAAAATCCATCATATCCATTAGCTTGCGGGAATAGTTGACGACCAGTAGCCGTAGCAATTCCCCACGCTTCATTGAGAATAATTTCTTCCGCATCTGTTTGATTATGCAAAAACTGCTGAATCACTTGAGTATTTTCTTGCGGCAAAATAGAACAGGTTGCATAAAGTAAAATGCCATTGGGTTTTAATAAAGTCCATAGATGTTGAAGGAGTTGTAATTGTTGTTCAGCATATTGGGCAATATCTTCCTTACGACGCAACCATTTAATATCGGGATGACGACGAATTACACCAGTGCCGGAGCAAGGCGCATCTAATAAAATACGATCGAATAAAAAATCAGTCGTAAAATGCTTGGCATCCTGATGAATGCATTGTGCTTGTACGTTAAGGCGTTGTAGATTTTCTTGAACGCGCAGTAAGCGCTGTGCGTCATGATCCAGAGCGATGACTTTTGCTGTTGGGCATAATTCTAAAATATGCCCTGTTTTCCCACCGGGTGCTGCGCAGGCATCTAATATTTTTTGTTCTGGCTGAAGGTCCAATAAGTGCGCGGATAATTGTGCCGCCTCATCTTGAACGGAACAAAAACCTTGCTGAAAATTCGGTAGTTGCGTCGGATGTACCGGCGCCGTTAGCATTAATCCATCCGGAGAAAAAGCGGTACATTCTGCAAAAACTCCCTGTTCCGCTAATTGTTGTTGATAAGCTATTCGGGAAATTTTCTGTGTATTGACGCGCAAAGTCATAGGGCCAGGAATATTGTTATTGGCCAAAATTATTTCGGCTTGCTCAGGCCAAGCTTGTTGAATTAATTCATACAGCCATTTTGGATGTGCTGTTTCAATAGCAATTTTCTCAAAACGCTTTTCTAGTAATTGCTCTTTTTCTCTTTGCGCTTGACGTAATACCGCGTTTACCAAAGATTTTGCCCACACTTTTTTTAGCTCAACAACTGTATTCACGGCTTCACTAACCACTGCATGATCAGGAACTCGCAAATAGAGTAATTGATAGAGGCTGATTAATAATAAACAGTGCAGATCTAATTCTTTCGCTTTTAATGGTTTTTTCATTAATTCGTTCAACTGCGATTCTAAGCGGTTTTTCCAGCGACAAACGCCGTAGCAGAGTTCTTTGACTAGGGATTGGTCTTGCAGCGTGAGGTTACTTGCATGCTGTAGCAGCAGTTCATTTAATGAATTTCCATTGGTTTGAAAAACTTTTTGTAGAATTTTTACGGCTGAGGTGCGAGGTTTTGTGGGCATCGATAACTCCGTTGTATTTTAAGCGCTCTCCTTTTTCAAAGGGAGGGATGTATTTCGAATTGCTGCCCAACAGCAAATAATTCTCTACGCGCATTTAACATTTCTGCGGCCGTTAAAGGTTTTCCACCGGCTAATTGTAAGTGTGTTAGCTCAATGGATTTTTCCCCCGTGCTAATATGAATTAAATTTTTATCTAGATGAAAAATAGTACCGGGTTTTTTGTCACTGGTCAGCGGCGATAATTCAGCTTGCCAAATGCGAACAGCCTGTTGATCCAAATAACTATAGGCAATCGGATAGGGATTAAAGGCTCGTATTTTATTGAGGATGGTTTGTGCTGGTAATTGCCAATCAATTAAACCTTCTTCTTTGCTGATTTTTTTTGCATAACAAACACCGTCAATGGATTGCGCTGTAGTTACTGTGTTGCCTTGCTCTATTAAATGTAACGTTTCTAATAAAGCCTCAGCCCCCAATTCAGCTAATTTAATAAATAATTTTTCAGAGCTTGTACTTGAATTAATAGCCAAAGTTTTTTGCAATAAAATGGGCCCGGTATCCATGCCAGCATCCATTTGCATGATGCTCACTCCAGTTTCTTCATCACCGGCTTCAATGGCGCGTTGAATGGGTGCGGCACCGCGCCAACGCGGCAATAAAGAGGCATGCACATTGATGCAGCCGTGAGGAAAAACGTCTAGCACAGTTTGCGGCAGTAATAATCCATAAGCCACGACTACAGCAATATCCGCCTGCCAGTTTTTTAATGCCTCGCGTATTTCTGTTGTTTTAAGTTGTTCAGGTTGGTAAACCGGTAGCGAATGCGTGAGTGCTAGTTGTTTTACTGCGCTGGTTTGAAGTTTTTGTCCGCGCCCAGCTTTGCGGTCTGGTTGGGTATAAACCGCCAAAACAGAATGATGGCTTTTCAGGATTTTTTGCAAGCAAGTGGCCGCGAAATTTGGAGTGCCTGCAAACAGAATTTTCATACAAAGCCTTATAGAATTTTTGCTGACGCAGTGCGTTGTTGTTTTTTCAATTTTTTGGAAATGAGTTGGCGTTTTAGACTGGAAAGATAATCTACGAATAATTTGCCATTTAAATGGTCCACTTCATGCTGAATACAAACCGATAATAGGCCATCACATTCTATTTCAAAGGCAGTGCCTTCCAGATTCAATGCGTTGACGCGAATACGGTCGAGGCGTTTGATGCTTTCTTGAAATCCGGGCACTGATAAGCAGCCTTCTTCATAGGATTGTTCGCCCTCAATTGCTGTGATTTCAGGATTAATAAATACCATGGGTTGGTTTTTATCATCGGAAATATCTAGTACCAATAGGCGTTTATGCACATTGACTTGGGTAGCCGCCAGGCCAACGCCCGGTGCAGCGTACATGGTTTCTAACATATCTGCTGCCAGCGCTTGAATGGCTGGCGTTATTTCCACAATGGGCTTGGCCTTTGTTCGTAATCTTGGATCGGGAAATTCTAGGATTTCTAAAATAGCCACGGGCGGGTTTCCTCATGTAGCAACAATGGGCTGATGGATTGTAAAAACTTCTTAATCTCACGGGGAGGTTTCTATCAGTTAGGTCTATAGTTAGAAAGAATCTGAGCCTTTATTTTCTACTGGTTGCTTTTGCAAAGTAAAGGATAGAGACCATTATAGCCCCTAGGAATTAAGAAATTATGAATAAATGGTTACGGACAAAGCAAATTTCTTTGTTAGCAATCAACGGCGCGCTGTTGTTTTCTGTCGGTTCTAGTGTTTGGGCTGCAGGTAATTTAGCGCAAGAGGATGGTGTTTCCCTTCATCTCTCGAGAGATAAGATCACGCTTGCGGCATTGGATGTCGTGAAGTTAGCGCCGAGAGCGAGAATTTCGCCCATGGTTTCAGATCTTGCTAGCATTCCCCTAGAGTCTATTCAGAGTTTTCTAGTCAATCATTTGGTGGTGGATGATCAGGTAAAACGCATGGCCTATGTGGTTGCAGGGGATACAGGTCACATTATCATGGGCAAGGGCGATCGATTTTATGCCCGAGGTGAGTTAGCGGGCCAAGAAGGCGTCAGTTTAGGCGTTTATCGCAAAGGTAAAACTTACACCGATCCGGATACTCGAGAAGTACTGGGTACTCAAATGAATGTGTTGGGTGTTGCTCGTGTAGATCAAGTCGAGGGCGATGTTGCTACCATGCGATTACTTTCAAGTCATGAAAATATTGGCATCAATGATTGGTTGTTGCCGACAGAAGGTCAAAGGCTAGATAGTCAATTTGAGCCTAAGCCGCCGAGTAGTGACGTCAATGGGAAAATTATCGATGTGTTAAATGGTGTGCATACTATTAGTCAATACGCCACGGTTGTTATCAATCGCGGCACCCGTGAAGGTTTGGAAGTGGGCAACCTGTTAGCGGTTTATCATCAAGGTGAACGTATTCGGGATAAAAATACCCGACAGTTAATACAGTTACCTGCTGAGCGCGGTGGTGAAGTTATGATTTATAAAGTGTTTAATAAAATCAGCTTTGGTTTAGTATTAAAAGAAACCACAGTATTATCGATTAATGATATTGTTAAAAACCCATGAGTCCAGCGGCGACTAAGCAAGAACTGATTATTTTAGGAGGCACCAGTGATTTGGCGCGCACCAAATTATTTCCTGCCTTATTCTCTTTATATTGTCATCGTCATCTACCTAAATGCGTCAAAATTAAATCTGTTGTTAGACAACAGCATACGCTAGAAACTTTTGCAGAATTATTAAAACCCCACTGTGAAATAACAGGTCATGAGCGTGAATTTTCTGAATTTATTGCGCTAGTTTATTTAGTGTATATTGATTTTGATCAGCCGACACAATTTAAATATTTAAAAAACGCATTGGATTCACAAAGCCAATCTATATTTTATTATGCAGTTGCTCCTGAGCTTTATGAGCATTTAACGCATTGTTTGCGTCAATTTCAGCTCCTTCAATCTCACACGCGAATTGTGATTGAAAAACCCTTAGGTCGTGATTTGATTTCGGCGCAAGCGATCAATCAGCAGTTATTGTCTTGTTTTTCTGAGTCGCAAATTTATCGAATTGATCATTATCTGGGTAAAGAGGCGGTACAAAATCTTTTGGCTTTACGTTTTGGTAATTCTGTTTTTGAACCGCTTTGGTGTGCCGAACGTATTGAGTCCATTCAAATTACGGTAGCGGAAGAAAGTGGTGTCAATGATCGCGCCGAATATTATGACCACTCCGGTGCGTTGCGAGATATGGCGCAAAATCATTTGTTGCAATTGTTATGCATGGTGACTATGGAGCCACCAGCTCGCATGAAGCCTACTGCAGTGCGAGCGGAAAAATTAAAAATATTAGAATCGTTGAAAACTATTTATCCAAACGAAGTGATTCATAAAACAGTGCGTGGTCAATATGGTGTTAATCCAGACAATACGGATCATATCGCTTATACACAAGAAAATGGTGTTGCGGAATATTCTAATATCGAAACTTTTACTGCATTAAAAGTAGAAATTGATAATTGGCGGTGGGCAGGTATGCCCATTTATTTAAGAACTGGTAAGCGATTGCGTTGCCGTCATTCAGAGGTGTTAATTCAATTTCGTGATGCACCGATTCATTTATTTAAACCTTCCGGTGGTCACGCCCAACGTAATCGTTTAGTCATTAGTTTGCAGCCGCAAGAAGCCATTCAGTTTTTTGTAAATTCTAAGTCGCCTGGTAAGGGTTTGGGTTTGCATCCGATTGCTTTAAACATGGATTTTTGTGAATACTCCCAATCCCGTCGCTGGAGCGCCTATGAACGGTTGTTGTTAGATGTATTAGAAGGTGATTTGACTTTATTTTTAAAGGCAGAGGAAGTTGAAGCAGCTTGGCGTTGGATTGACCCAATCATTGAAGGTTGGGAAAAATATATGCCTAAACCAGACGGTTATTTTTCTGGTAGTTGGGGCCCGGCTTCTTCTGATCAATTAATCGCACGAGATGGTTTTATTTGGAATAATCCCATAGGTTAAATTATGCCTGTTCTTCATCCTCGCTTGCTCGAAATTACTGAACAAATTATTCAACGCAGTGTCGTTTCAAGAAACAAATATCTCGATTTTATTCATCGTCAACAAGCGGCTATGTCACTTAAACATTTGTCTTGCGCCAATGTTGCTCATGCCATGGTAACGCTGCCAAACGAACAACAAAAAAAATGGTTAGAAACCTATGCGCCCTCTTCTGCTGAATTAAATAAACCAGTGAATGTAGGTATTATCACGGCTTACAACGACATGTTGTCAGCGCATAAACCTTACGAACATTATCCAGAAATAATTCGTCAGCAATTAGCTTTATTAAATGCTTCTGCTCAAGTCGCCGGTGGCGTACCGGCTATGTGCGATGGTATTACTCAAGGCCAGCCGGGAATGGAATTATCCTTATTTAGTCGCGACGTGATTGCGCAAGCTACCGGTGTTGCTTTATCTCATAGTGTATTTAACGGTGTTATTTGCTTAGGCATTTGCGACAAAATTGTACCTGGATTATTAATCGGTGCTTTACGTTTTGGTCATTTGCCCGTTTTATTTTTACCTTCTGGGCCTATGCCTTCTGGTTTAAGTCACAGTAAAAAAGCGGAATTACGTAAGCAGCAAGTGCAAGGTAACGTCACCTCACGGCAGTTGTTAGCTGCTGAGCATCAGTGTTATCACACCCAAGGCACCTGTACTTTTTACGGTACTGCGAATACCAATCAATTGATGTTAGAATTTATGGGCTTGCATTTGCCTGGCGCCTCTTTTGTGAATCCTGATTCCAGCGAACGTGAACAATTTAATCAGACTGCATTGGTTTGTTTGATTGAAAGTATTCGTACTACTCCTAAAATATTAGGTGAATGGATCAATGAAAAGGCGTTAGTGAATGCTATCGTCGGCATTTTAGCGACAGGTGGATCAACAAATCACACCATTCATTTATTGGCGATTGCAAAAGCTGCGGGTATTCAATTAACGTGGGATGATTTTCAACAGTTATCAGAAATCACGCCTTTATTAGCCCGTATTTATCCCAATGGTACAGCCGATGTGAATGAATTTCATCAAGCCGGCGGTGTGCGTTTCATTCAACAAGAATTATTGTCTGCTGGTTTATTGCATGCAGACGTAATGAATTGGTTAAAACCAGAGCTAAAAAATTTTTCGCCTAACTTAGATATCGTGCGTCCTGTTGCGCAAGCTTTTTCTGATCAAGGTGGTTTACGTATTTTAAAAGGTAATCTCGGTCAGTGCGTTGTTAAAGTTTCTGCGTTAAACAAAAATTATTGGCAATTTCAAGCGCCCGCAAAAATATTTATTTCTCAAGAAGCGATATTGCAGGCTTATCAACAAGGTTTATTGAGTCAAGACTGTGTCATTGTTTTACGCTTTCAAGGTCCTCGCGCTAACGGCATGCCAGAATTGCATAAGTTAGTACCTATTATTACTGTATTAATGGACAAAGGGCATCGTATCGCTTTATTAACCGATGGTCGTTTGTCAGGCGCTTCGGGAAAAATATTGGCTGCTATTCATTGTTCGCCAGAGGCTATTGCAGGTGGGCCGTTAGCACAATTACAAGACGGCGATAAGATTGAGCTGAATATTGAAACTGGGCAATTGAATGTGTTGCTCGATGATGCTATTTGGAAAAAAAGAATTCCGATGACTCAGTCGATGTTAGAAATGGAACAATGGGGTTATGGCCGAGAATTATTTGAATGCTTTCGTTCTCAGGTTTCATCGGCAGATGAAGGTGCAACGGTGTTTCGGTTTGATGCATAGTTGTTTGTTGTAAAGAATGGAAATCCCTAAAAAATTATTTTAATAATTTCACAAAATTACAAGGCTGAGTTTGCGCATTTAATTGATCCGCAATAATATTTTTCCAAGCCGTCTCACAGGCATGAGTAGATCCAGGTAAACAAAAAATAAGTGTTCGATTGACTAATCCTGCAATCGCGCGAGATTGCAAAGTAGATGTGCCTATCTCAGTAAAAGAAATCTGACGAAATAATTCACCAAATCCAGGAATTTCTTTATCCAATAATGGCATCACTGCTTCTGGTGTAACATCGCGCTCAGCAAATCCAGTGCCGCCGGTAATTAAAATCACTTGAACATCGATTCGTGCAATCCATTGAGAAATCAGTGCGCGAATACTATAGCGATTATCTTGGCACAATTGTCGATCTGCTAGGGTATGGCCTGCTTCGGCTAATGCTGCTGCTAAATAGTCGCCTGAAGTATCTTCTTTGCGTGAACGACTGTCCGAAACAGTAAGCAGTGCGCAAGATAAACTCATAAATAAACAGCGCCTTCTTTTATTATGACTGCATAGGAGGTTAGTTTTATTTTTTCATCTTCCAAGCATTGTCCAGACTCTAAATTAAAATGTTGTTTATGAATGGGAGAGGCGACCACGACTTGATTGTCTAAATCACCCAGGATGCCACGAGATAAAACATTGGCCTGACTGAAGGGGTCATAATTATCAAGGGCAAAAATTCGATTGTCGGCTAAACGAAACACGGCAATTTGTTTATCTTTATAGAGCGCACAAACACCGGTGTTCGGTACGATATCATCAAGTTGACAAAGGTACTGCATCTTACACTTCCAACGAACTGAGTTGAGCTTTTTCTGTTTGTGTTGCTGGCCGAATTTGTTGGCGTTCTTGCACAAACACAATATTGTCATCGCTGCGTTTGCTATTCACAAAATGTGTGAATCGTTTTAAGCGAATGGGATCTTCAATGGTGGTTTTCCATTCGCATTGATAGGTGCCAATGATATTCGCCATTTCAGTTTCTAATTGCGCAGCTAAACCCAATGAGTCATCGATAATGACTTTACGCAAATAATCCAACCCTCCTTCTAATTTTTCTAGCCACACCGAAGTGCGCTGCAAACGATCTGCTGTACGGATATAAAACATTAGGAACCGATCTACATAACGAATTAATGTTTCCTTGTCTAAATCAGAAGCTAACAAGTCGGCATGTCGAGGACGCATCCCTCCATTACCGCAAACATATAAATTCCAACCATGCTCAGTCGCAATTACGCCCACATCTTTACTTTGTGCTTCAGCGCATTCTCGCGTACAACCGGAGACCGCCATTTTGATTTTGTGCGGAGAACGTAAACCTTTATAACGATTTTCAACTTCGATGGCTAAGCCTACGCTGTCATCGACACCATAACGACACCAAGTGCTGCCCACGCAAGATTTAACGGTGCGCACTGCTTTACCATAGGCGTGGCCGGTTTCAAAGCCAGCGTCAACTAACATGCGCCAAATAGCGGGTAATTGTTCTACTCGCGCACCAAATAAATCGACTCGCTGACCGCCGGTAATTTTGGTGTATAAATTAAATTGTTTGGCTACTTCGCCCAAAACAATTAATTTATCGGGTGTGATTTCTCCGCCAGGAACGCGAGGTACCACAGAATAGGAGCCATCCTTTTGGATATTTCCCAAAAAATAATCGTTGGAATCTTGTAAGCCCGCATGTTCTGTTTTGAGAATGTAATCGTTCCAACAAGAAGCTAAGATAGATGCCACTGTGGGTTTGCAAATATCACAACCCAGACCACGACCATGCTGAGCAATCACTTGATCAAAAGTTTTTAATTCTTCTACTCGAATTAAATGATATAACTCTTGTCGAGTGTAAGAAAAATGCGAGCACAAATGATTATTCACTGTGATGCCTAACTGCTTCAGCTCATGCTGCATAATATCTTTGACTAATTGCGTGCAACCACCACAGCCAGTGCTGGCGGAAGTGCAATTTTTAATGTCTGTTAGGCTGTGAGCGCCTTCACGCACCGCAGAGCACAAAGTGGCTTTATTCACGTTATAACAAGAGCAAATTTGTGCGGTGTCAGGTAATGCTGCAACACCCAACGCATTATTTTTCCCGCTGAGTGAAGGTAAAATTAAACCCTCAGGCTCTTCTGGTAGCGTCATGTTATTGAGATAAAGCTGTAGTAAATTCGAATAATCGGTGGTGTCACCAATTAATACCGCACCTAATAATTGTTTGCCATCGACGGAAGTGACTAATTTTTTATAAATACCTTTTTGTGGATTTTGGTAAAAAATATGTTGGCTGTCAGGTGCGCGTCCATGGGCATCGCCGATGCTACCTACGTCAACGCCCATCAATTTTAACTTGGTGCTCATGTCAGCGCCTTCGAATTTTTTATTTTCTACACCGCTGAGGTGTTGCGCAGCAATTGTTGCCATTTGATAACCCGGTGCGACTAAACCAAAAATACGATTTTGCCACAAAGCACATTCGCCAATAGCATAAATAGTGGGGTCTGAGGTTTGGCAATAATCATTAATACGAATGCCGCCGCGTTCGCCTAAAGTTAATCCGCAGGTTTTTGCTAACTGATCCTGTGGGCGGATGCCCGCTGAAAAAACAATAAGATCGGCTTCAAGAAATTGATCTTCGCCGAACTTCATTCGCAGCGGATGTTCGATACCAGGTTCAATACACTGAGTATTTTTTTGCGTATGCACTTTAACATTTAAGGCTTCAATTTTTTTACGTAATAAATCGCCGCCTTGCGCATCAATTTGTACCGCCATCAGTTGCGGCGCAAATTCTACGACATGGGTGTTTAATCCTAAGGTGGTTAAAGCTTTTGCTGCTTCTAAACCTAATAAACCGCCACCGACCACCACGCCCACTTGACTGGTTTTTGCAGCTGCAATAATGGCATCTAAATCTTCAATGGTGCGGTAGACAAAGCAGCGAGGATCTTGATGACCGGGAACGTTAGGTACAAAGGGATAAGAGCCAGTGGCTAATATCAGTATATCGAAGTCAAAAATATCTTGTTCTGTGTGTACCTGTTTTTGTTCTCGATCAATAGCAGTAACCGGCGTATTTAATAATAATTGAATATTTTTTTCTGAATAAATATCCGTATCCACTAAATTTAAATCTTGAGCGTTGAGCGTATCGAAATAGCGCGTGAGCTGGACGCGATCATACGCTGGACGAGGCTCTGCGCTCAATACGGTGATTTGGTATTGCTCCGTAAGACCTAAGGTAATAGCTTGACAAACAAAATGATGACCCACCATACCGTGGCCAACAACAATTAAACGTTTTTTCATACATCAATACTCATAACTCATACAACAAAAAAAATCAGTTGGGTTAAGCGTTAGCACAGATTGTACCAGCATTTCACAAGAAACTTACTGTAAAGATATTTCCGCGCTTTCGGGTAAAAATATAGGATTTTTGACTATAAGGATGATTTTTTAATTTTATTTATGCGCTGTATTTGCACGTTCAGCAATCTTAGCGCACCAAAATATATCAACGAAATAATGATAAACCTGGAATATTGTTTAGATATCAGTTGTTGAAGATGCGTGGCATAGATGTTGCCTTGGTGTCGACGCGGTTTGAATTTACCCTGCGGAGAAATTATTTTTTATGACTACTGAAAGATTTAATTTGCTGAAGTTGAATGGCAAGATGCGTACCTTACATTTAAGTTGGGTTGCATTTTTAATTACTTTTATGGTTTGGTTTAATCATGCACCGCTTTTGTTAGCTATTGCAGATACGCTACATTTGACCAAAGAGCAAATAAAAACCTTACTGATTTTAAATGTCGCATTGACGATTCCTGCACGCATTTTGGTTGGCATGTTGACCGATCGATTTGGTCCGCGTGCAGTCTACAGCGCACTATTAATACTCGGTAGCATTCCCTGTTTTACTTTTGCTTTCGCTGATTCTTATACGGTATTAGCGGTATCACGATTTTTGTTAGGATTCATTGGCGCAGGATTTGTGATTGGTATTCGCCTAATGGGTGAATGGTTTCCAGCTAAAGAATTAGGTACTGCTGAAGGTGTGTATGGTGGTTGGGGTAATTTTGGTTCTGCTGCCGCTGCCTTTTTATTACCTACGGTTGCTGCTGTTTGGGGAGGGCCAGAAGGTTGGCGATATGCTTGTGCGTTAA
>JAHFSE010000181.1 GCA_023265895.1 Gammaproteobacteria bacterium | reverse complement strand
CTCATCAAATAGCAGGGGTAATCCTGATTGTTCGCGGTAGCATTGCTTCAGTAACTGAATAAGTTGCTGAAGCGGTAGAGGAAGAGTGTTATTTCTCGGTTTTTTAGCATTCTCATCGTAAGCGTTTTGGGAACGACATCTTTCAAAAATAAATAAAAAGCTGGAAACTTTGCACCTATCATAAATAAAAAAGGAGCAAAGTGTGCTAGAAGTCAGAGAAAATAATGCTATTGATTGGCCATTATTGATAGCAGAACAAGCTAAAAGTGGCTTAAGTAAAGCGGCATTTTGTAGACAAAAAGGAGTGAAGACAGCTCATTTTTACTATCAGCAAATGATGCAAGCTAAACGGAAAAAAAATCATCCTGTGCCATTGCAAGAAAAAGGCTCTCACTCATTATTAATGCCCATTGAAATAAAGAAAATAGAAAACCCTAAGCCGATTGAGGCACTACCCCTACGCTTTTTACTAAAAAATGGGTTGGAATGTATTTTACCAAGCGCGATTGATTCGAAGCGACTCAAAGAAATCATTGAGGTATTCATCACATGTTAATCCCTGATGATGTAAAGATTTATCTTTATTTACCGCCGACTGACATGCGCAAATCAATCGATACCTTAGGGGTATTGATTTCAGATACGCTGAAGATGAACCCAACCGATGGTCATTTATTTTTATTTCGCAGCCGAGATAAAAATAAACTAAAAGCACTCTACTATGAACTCAACTCATTTACTTTATGGTACCGCCGATTGGAGAAAGGCCGATTTATTTTTCCAAAGCGTGAAGAAGGTCAAATTGAGATGAGCCAAGACCATTTGAAATGGTTATTATCCAGTGATAAATATATACGACTTAGCACGGATTCCGGCTATGAGAAATTTTATTAAAAAATCCTATAAATATAGGAAATATAGTATAATGGCGGCATGGAAATTGATATTAAAAACTTGCCGAAATCCCCAGCACTGCTAGAAGAAATGATTGTCGCCTTGCAACATGAACTCACTGCGTATAAAGAAAAATATGCTCGCCTCATCGAAGAAATTGCGTTAGCTAAACAGCAACGTTTTTCTCCCTCATCAGAGAAAAATAGTTTCCAACCTGATTTATTTGATGAGGCGGGTCATGAGCTGACAGAAGAGCTAAAAGAACAGTTAGACGATGCGATTGACGTCAAAAGTCATTTACGCAAAAAACATCCCATCCGCCGTCCCTTACCCAAAGAGTTTCCTCGCGAAATCGTGGTGCATGATATTCCTGAGCGAGAAAAAGTGTGTCCCTGTGGTTCTGCCTTGGTTAGAATCGGTGAAGAAATTACCGAGCAATTAAAATATATTCCTGCTCAATTATCGGTGATTCAACACGTGCGGCCTAAGTACGCCTGCAAACCTTGCCAGGAAACGGTTAAAATAGCGCCCATGCCGGTATTATTACTGCCTAAGAGCATCGCAACGCCTGAGTTAGTTGCCCACACGATTATATCCAAATACTGTGACCATGTCCCTCTCTACCGACAAGAAGCGATATGGCAGCGTCTTGAGATTGATATGCCACGAAGCAGCTTGTGTGGTTGGGTATTAAAAACAGCAGTGCTTTGTGAACCCTTAATCAAATTATTACGAGCTGACATTATTAATAATGATTATGCTCAAGCTGATGAGACAACGGTACAAGTTTTGGCGGAGGTAGGAAGAAGTAATACAGCCCATTCTTTTATGTGGTGCTATCGAGGTGGTGGGCCTCATACCCGCATTGTCTTTGACTACCAAGAAACTCGAGGTGGTTATCATGCACAAACTTTTTTAGCTGGATTTAAAGGCTTTTTGCAAACGGATGCCTATGCCGGTTACAACTGGGCTGATAGTGATGGCAACATTATTTCTGTGGGCTGTCATGCTCATGCGCGTCGCCCCTTTGCTGAATTAGTTAAGTTATGTAAAACACCAGGGTTAGCGCACGAGGCATTGAAATTTTATAAAAAATTATATGCCATTGAGAAAAAGGCCAGAGAAAATCATTTGAGTGTGATAGCAAGGTATGAACTGAGAAACACAGAAGCAGTACCTCTACTGAAAGCTTTTAAAAAATGGTTGGATTTACATTTAACCAAAACACCTGAGCAAAGTAAAATTGGCAAAGCCATTCGCTATTGTTTAAAAAACTGGATTGAGCTCACCAATTACCTGAAAGATGGGCGCATCGAAATCGATAATAATCTGATTGAGAATGCCATACGACCTTTTGCTTTAGGTCGAAAAAATTGGTTATTTTCAGGCAGTCCCAAAGGTGCAAAAGCAGGAGCAACTCTTTATTCTTTAATTGAAACTTGCAAAGCTAATCAAGTTGAACCTTATAAATATTTCTGTGCCATGCTACATCGTCTTCGCCATTGCAAAACGAATGAAGATTATAAAAATTTATTGCCGCAATTTATTCAGCTTTAAAACAACAGTGTCTTTCCCCATACGCTTACTTTGCTTTGTTATTAACGCCCTCAACAAATCCACTGGTGTCTCGCTCTATAAAATAGTTAACTATCTCTGTCTTATATTTTTTTAATGTTTTGATCAAGCGATTAAAACATTGTAATTTGCTATTTTCAACGGCCACTATCCATGTGTTAACTTTTTCACACGCATTCGTTTTGTCAATTTTACTATTATATATTCCAGTCAATTGACAGCAAAATTTATAAGCTACTTTTAGTAGTGGCGCATGAGCGAATAATGGCGCAACTATTTTCTTCTCTTCTGACGTCATGAATTCTTTGCTATGACACAACAGGGCAATGGCCGATTTGAGTGCGCGATAATCTTCTACCGATAATGTTTTCTTTAAGCGTTTTAACTCTTTCTTACGAATCGATACTAAGCATTTTCGATATAGCTGTGCCACATGGAACCGACCAACAATAATAGGGATTCGTTTGCCAAATACTTGTTGAGATGCATTAATAAATCCATCACACATGTCAGCACAAACTGTGGCTATTGCTAAAA
>JAHFSE010000180.1 GCA_023265895.1 Gammaproteobacteria bacterium | reverse complement strand
GATTAGTGGTAGATATCAAAGCCGCTGTTACTGCTGATAAACGATCTGACGTATCATTGCGTGATGGCGATACTATTGCAGTGCCTAAATTTGTTCAAGAAGTGAGTGTGTTGGGTGAGGTACAGTTTCCCACCTCCCATGTTTATAGAAAAAATACTGAAGCTTCTGATTATGTTCGTTTGAGCGGCGGCTGGACGCAATTTGCAGATAAAAAACGTGCTTATGTGATTCATAAAAACGGTCAAGTAGAACCTATTTTTAAGCGAGTATTGATCTTCTTTAGTTATGAATCAGATGTTCAGCCGGGTGATACGGTAGTAGTTCCTGTGAGTGTGGAAATTAGTTCTTTGACTTATTGGGCCAACATCAGTCAGGTTGTTTTTCAGTTGGCAACCACAGCCGCTGCATTGCAAACCGTTGGGATATTTAAGTGATGATCTTAATAATTTTCCGATGAGTTTTTAGGATGCGCTTAGCGGAAAATCAGATTGCAGTGATCCGTGCCATTGTTCATCGTATTGTTGGGTGTGATGTTCGCATTTGGCTCTACGGATCACGGCTAGATGATCAGAGTAAAGGTGGCGATCTTGATTTGTTGCTTGAAAGCCAACGAAAGATTTCTTTACTACAACGTGCAGAAATTAAATTAACCCTTGAGCAAGAATTGCAAATTCCAGTGGATGTGCTCGTTTATCAGAGCAGCGAGGCACCCACAGCCTTTCAATCTATTGCTTTGTCTCGGGCGGTACTGATTGCATGAGTAACGATGTTCTTGAGGAAGAGCGAGCTTATTTATCAAATCTGTTAGAAGCAGTGCAGCGTTGTGTTTATTTTTTACATCACTCCGAACAGAAACTGACTTGGCCATTGATGGGTGAAGTTTTGCGTCAATCTAAAAAGGATGTCGCCTTATTTGAAACGTTAGCAGCGATGAATGAGCGTTTTGCTAAGTTGCAAGATTCAATCGCCGTCGCCATGCGTCATGCTGCATTATTAATGGCGGAAGAGAGCGATCATTTTTTAAAAGTATTAGGGTTTTTTGAAAAATGTGGTGTGGTCGAATCCGCTGCTGATTGGCAGCGTAGCAGGACTGCTCGAAATCTAGCGGCGCACGATTATCAGATTGACTATGACATCGTTGCGGAACATTTTAATTTGCTCCATCAACTGACTGTTATGTTGTATGGCACCGCAAAGCGTTTTTTGATTTTATGCGAGGCGCGATTGGCTGTAAAACCTGTGATTGGAGATTTTACACAAGAATTTAATCTGATTGTCGAGAGATCTAATTCTTAGCCTGCAGACGAAAATATAATATCACCAATTCCCCTCCGTGGAGGGGTGGCAGGCGAAGCCTGACGGGGTGGTTATAATGTGTAATCCCCAAAATCATCTACGCCCTTCCGCCAAGCATGATAAGTAGGGCCGAAAATAATTTTCAATAGGAGGCGCAATGCCCGAAATATGCAGATTCCTCGGCATCATTATTATGATGTATTTTGATGAGCATAATCCGCCGCATTTTCATGTGCGTTATAACGAATATCAAGCGACATTAGATATTCAAACATTAAATATACTTGCTGGGATGCTGCCTGCTAGAGTGCGTGGTTTGGTAGAGGAGTGGGCTGAGTTACATCGGGATGAACTGATGCAAATGTGGAATACCAAAGAATTTCATAAAATCAGTCCGCTGGTATAGGAAAGTTGCCGTGATTGTTAGTATCCAAGAAGCGCGTTATGTAAAAGATTATCGAATTTGGTTGAAATTCAATACAGAGGAGGCCGCAGAAGTGGATTTGCGAGATCTTGTGTTTCGTTATACAGCTGCGCAATCCATTAGAGATGTTGAAGCATTCAAAAATTTTTATTTGGATGAGTGGCCTACACTGGCTTGGAGGTGTGGTTTTGATATTTCTCCAGAAACCTTATATGAGCGTGCGACAGGGAAGCGCGTGCCCTGGTTAGAACAATCTACGCGATATAATATTTCTGAAGAAATTCCCCTCCGTGGAGGGGTGGCAGGCGAAGCCTGACGGGGTGGTTATAATGGTAATCCCAAAAATCATCTGCGCCCTCCTGCCCGGGATGATGGGTGGATAATATTTCGATCATGAATACTGAATCTAAAACTGTTCCAAGTGGCTACGGTCAATTATTAATTGAGCTGAAAGGTCGTATACATACAGCGCAATATGTTGCGCTGCGTTCAGTCAATAAAGAATTAATTGCGCTCTATTGGGATATTGGCAAATTAATTGAGGAGCGTCAGGAAGCAGAGGGTTGGGGGAAGGCTGTTGTTGAGCGCTTATCTGCTGATTTACGTACCGAATTTGGCGAAAAAAGTGGGTTTTCTGTTCAAAATCTTTGGTACATGCGTAAGTTTTATCGTGAGTATAAAGAATTGCCAAATCTCCAGCCAATGGCTGGAGAAATTGCCTGGACTAAAAACACCCTTATTCTTGATCGTTGCCAAAATCACTTGCAGAGAGAGTTTTATCTGCGAGCTACTGCTCATTTTGGTTGGACACGTAGAGTGTTAGATCATCAAATTGACAGCCAGACCTATGAAAAATACTTACTGAATCAAACCAATTTCGATAAAGCCTTGTCTGAACCTGTTGCAGCGCAAGCTAAATTAGCAGTGAAAGATCACTATACCTTCGACTTTCTTGGGTTTTCTGATAAGCACGAAGAGCGGCAGCTAGAAACTGCGCTAATTGCCAATGTTCAGCGTTTTCTTGCCGAAATGGGGCCACACTTCGCTTTTGTTGGCAGCCAATATCGTCTGGTTGTGGAAGGCAATGACTATTACATCGATTTGCTGTTGTATCATCGCGTGTTAAAAAGTCTGATTGCAGTAGAGCTGAAAATCGGTGAATTCCAGCCAGAACATAAAGGTAAAATGGAGTTTTACCTCGTTGCTCTCAATGAGCAAGTTAAGCTGCGAGAGGAAAACGATGCCATAGGAATTATCATCTGCAAAAGCAAGAAAAAGACAGTGGTTGAGTATGCGCTTAAAAC
>JAHFSE010000073.1:3103-11613 GCA_023265895.1 Gammaproteobacteria bacterium | reverse complement strand
AGTTGAGAAAACTCCCCCTGTTGCAGTTGAGCCATCTTTCCTGCTTATTATGATGCCTTCTTTCATCCCACTTCCTGTTCTCCCTCTGAAAGCTTGTTGCTACAATCGCGGCCTTTCTCATTGTTAAAGGCCCATTCTAGGTAGTGTCCCTAATCTCATTACAAAATTTAGTGTCCATTGAAATGGGGACGGATCATATTTTAGAGATGGAGGGTCATGTGTGAGGAGATATGGCAATATTTGTTTAGGCATACGCCAAAAAATTAGCCAGTAAATCATGACCCGCTTCAGTCAAAATAGATTCAGGATGAAATTGCACGCCTTCGATGGGCAGTTCGCGATGACGAATCCCCATAATTTCATCCAATGAGCCGTCTGCTGTTTGGGTCCAGGCCGTGACTTCTAATACTTCGGGTAATTCGCTGACCACTAATGAGTGATAACGCGTTGCAGTAAAAGGATTGGGCAAATTTTTAAAAACGCCTTGATTATGATGATGGACTTGCGAAGTTTTACCATGCATGACTTGTTTGGCGCGAATGACTTTACCGCCAAAGGCTTGGGCAATACTTTGATGTCCTAAACACACACCTAAAATAGGTAACTTACCTGCAAATTGTTGAATGCTCGCAACGGATATACCGGCTTCATTCGGTGTGCACGGCCCTGGGGAAATGACTAACCAACGAGGATTTTTTGCTTCGATTGCTTCGAGGGTAATTGCGTCGTTGCGAAAGACTTCCACCTGCGCGCCAAGTTCGCAAAAATATTGCACTAGGTTGTAGGTAAAGGAGTCGTAGTTGTCGATCATCAGCAACATAATGAAAATCTCTCAACGAAAAAAAGCGAGAGCGAAAGTATACATGGCTGAAGCATCATCCGGTATTCAATTCACGCAAGCGTGGAGGGTGGTGTATTTGATTGGGTATGACACCAGAAAAATCGCTCAGGCATATGTTGTCCCATACCCAATCGTTGAGCGCTGTTTAAACTGTGCCAGGTAAAAGAGAGGGCTTCTCTAGCGGTGGTAATCATATCCATGCCATGTGCAATATAAGCACTGAGTGCCGCTGCTAAGGTGCAGCCGGAACCATGATATTGATTCGGCAGTCTAGGCCAAGTGGATTCATGGAGTAAGCCATTGTCACTCCATAATCGATGAATCACTTGTGGGGTATTTTCGTGGGTGCCAGTAATTAATATGTGACGACAGCCTGTTTCTAATAATTGATTAGCGCAAGCTTCCAGGCAATCCGCTTGGGGTGCGAGTAAACGGGCTTCTTCTGAATTAGGCGTGAGCAGGGTGGTGTAGGGCAGAATAAGATTATCGATGGCTTCTAATAATTCTCGATCGGCTAAGGGGGTTCCACCGCTGGTGTGAATAATGGGATCTACAACAACAGGCAGGTGAGGATAATCTTGCAGTAAGGTATGGATTGCTTCAACGATTGCCACGTGACCCAATAATCCCAATTTAACGGCATTGACGGGCATATCTTCGAGTACCGCGCGTGCTTGCGCAATAATTAAAGCTGCTTCTACCGGTTGATGATATTTCACATCACGCGTGTCTTGAACGGTCAGGGTGGTCACAATAGGCGCGCAATGGCAGCCCAAACTAGCAATGGTTTCGATATCAGCCTGAATGCCGGCGCCACCTGAGGGATCTAAGCCAGAAAAACATAAGACAATAGGTTTGGTTGGACGGGTATTCATGATGCGTTTGTCCTCAGCTAAAGATCTTTTATTGAGTGTATACGAGATTTAGCTGAGGACATTGATGTCTAAAAAGGTTTCATCACTGCTAACACGACAATACCGATCAATAAAAAGATGGGGGTTTCATTAAGCCAACGGAAATAAACATCACTTTTTTGATTTTTATCTTGAGCAAATTGTTTGAGGTGATAACTGCATATATGGTTATAACCGATTAATAAAAATACCAATAAAATTTTGGTGTGAAACCAGCCAGCAGTTTTCAGCCAGGACCAGTAATAAACGGCATACCAACCTCCGAAGAATAATGTGATTAAGGTTGCGGGAACAATAATGCCGCGATACAGTTTTCGTTCCATTATTTTAAAACGTTCTTTGCTGATTTCATCGGTGGCCATCGCGTGGTAAACAAATAATCGCGGCAAATAAAAAACACCGGAAAACCAGCATACCGCAGCAACGATGTGAACGGCTTTAATCCAAGTCATAGAAGATTCCTTATGGGGTGAATGGGTATGATCGGCAGCGATCATTCGCTGTGTGTTAAAGTTAGCAAAATTATCTTATAAAGTGTGAGTAAATTGAGTTATGAAAGATTCATTTCATTGAGTTGTCATATTTGCGACATAGACTCGCGCCTGGAAATTTTGATCTCTCAGTTGTTTCGAGTGAGTAGAAAGGTGAGCCCATTTAGGAAATTTAGGAGACTATTATGAAATTCAAATTACTATCGTTAGCGGTAGGCGTCAGTTTAATTGCGGCTGGATTGGCTCATGCGGATGCGCCTAAAGTGTATGGTCGTTTTGATGCGGCATTGCAAAACACCAATAAAGAAAGCACGACTGCTAAAAATCAATGGGAATTGTTGAACAATAATTCACGTTTTGGTTTTAAAGGTTCAGAACAAATTGATGAAGATACCTCTTATTCTTATCAGTTAGAGTGGGGTGTTGATCCTGCGGATAACGATAAAGCATCTACCGATAATATCACTGCGCGCAACCAGTTCGTGACTCTACATTATAACCCAGTAGGTGAAGTGCAGTTAGGTCGTTTTGATACGCCATTAAAAACAGCACAAGGTAAAGTCGATCAATTTAACGATCATGCCGGTGATATTAAGAATTTATTCACTTCAGGTTCAGGTGGTGAAGTGAGACAAAATAATGCCGTCGCCTATCGCTCAAATAAGCTGTTAGGTGAAGTCCTCCAAGCTACAGTCATGGTTTCTCCTGGTGAGAAAGTGGATGTGGATGGTAATGGTGTTGCGGATGAAAATGGTATTGCCGATTCTTATTCTGCTTCTGTGGTTGCGACGAAAGATAATTGGTATGGTGCCATTGCCATCGATAGCAGCATTCAAAAATGGGATCATGTTCGCGTGGTGGGTGGTGTTGATTTAGGTTCACTGCAATTGGGTGCAATTTACCAACAAGGTCAAGAATCAAAATCTGGTAGCGTAAGCGAAGATAATGGTTATTTCTTGAGTGGTGGTTATTCCATTAATGAATATTTGTTGAAGGCACAGTGGGGTAATTACACCATTGATAGCGCCGCGGGTGCGACCACTACGAATCGTACTTTGTTAGCCTTGGGTGTAGAGAAAAAACTCAGCAAACAAGCGAAAATTTATGCTGAGTATGTCAATGTGAATGAAGACAAGGCAGATACTTCTGACGTGTATTTATCTTTGGGAACGCAAGTGAATTTCTAATCGGAAAACGCTTGAATAAAAAGCCCCGATATTCGGGGCTTTTTTGTGGGTGATGGTTTAAGGATTGTACTCATTTTTTAGAGACCACCCCGTCAGGCTTTGCCTGACACCCCTCCACAGGAGGGGAATGTGGTCTCGTGCTTTGATGCATTAATTTCCCCCTCTTTTTTAAAGAGGGGGTAGGGGGAGTTAAACTCAGCGCTTCGCCAAATTATCTTTCAATCTTTGTGCCGCAGCTTTCACTTGTTCTGGTGCGGTGCCACCCAAATGATTTCTGGCTTTGACGGAACCTTCCAAGGTAAGAATTGCAAAAACATCGGAATCAATTTGAGCGCAAAATTTTTGTAATTCTGCCAAGCTGAGTTCTGATAAATCTTTTTGTTGTTCTATCGCATAGCCCACTGTTTTTCCAACGATATGATGACAATCACGGAAAGGTAATCCTTTTCGCACTAAATAATCCGCAAGATCTGTCGCAGTAATTAAACCTTTTTGTGCGGATTGGCGCATATTTTCTGGTTGCGCAATCATAGCTGGCATTAAATCAATATAAGCACGCAAACAATTTTTGATTGTGTCGACAGTATCAAATAAAGGTTCTTTGTCTTCTTGATTGTCTTTGTTATAGGCCAAAGGTTGTGATTTCATCAACATCAATAATCCCATTAAATGGCCGATCACACGACCGGATTTGCCGCGAATAAGTTCTGGCACATCGGGATTTTTTTTCTGTGGCATAATCGACGAGCCAGTACAAAATTGATCGGGTAAATGAATGAATTGAAATTGTGCAGAAGCCCAAAAAATCAGTTCTTCAGAAATGCGAGAGAGATGAATCATTAATAAGCTCGCGGTGCTGGTAAATTCAATAGCAAAATCTCGATCACTGACAGCATCGAGGGAGTTATCACAAATACGTTCGAAGCCGAGCAGTTGTGCGGTGTATTCACGATCCAGTGGATAAGGGGTTCCTGCTAACGCAGCAGCACCCAGCGGTAAACTATTCAGACGTTTTCGCCCATCGATAAATCGTTCGTAGTCTCGTTGCAGCATGGCTGCCCAAGCTAATAAGTGATGACCGAAGGTCACCGGTTGTGCGGGTTGTAAATGGGTGAAACCCGGCATAATGGTGTGGGCTTCTTGCTCAGCGCGTAACGCTAACACTTGCTGTAATTGGGTGAGGCTAGCAAGAATTTGATCGGTTTCAGTGCGTAAATAAAGGCGAATATCTGTGGCAACTTGATCATTACGTGAACGTGCTGTGTGTAATTTTTTCCCCACTGGGCCGACAAGATCGGTGAGACGTGCTTCAATATTCATGTGCACATCTTCTAAGGATTCCTGCCACTGAAATTTATTTTCAACAACTTCTGTTAGTATTTGTTGAAGCCCAGTAATAATGGCATCGGCTTCTGCTGATGTGAGTACGCCTACTTTAGCCAGCATGCTGGCGTGTGCAATGGAGCCTTGAATATCGTAGGGTGCGAGGCGTTGATCGAATTGAATAGAGGCAGTGAATTGCTCAACAAATTGGTCCGTTGGTTGAGAGAAGCGACCATCCCAAGGTTTTTGTGGGTTCGATGTGTTGATGTGTGCCATGCCAGCGCTCCTTGGAAATTGAAGGGCGCATTTTGGAGTATTCTGTGGTGTGCTGCAATCGTCATTCTGCGATCAGAACAATAGACCATGCAAACCAAACAAGGAATCTGCCGGTGAACTTTAAAGCAGAATCATCTGTCGAGTGGACTGATCATCTTGAGCATTCATTTTTTTTACCGAATTTTTGCCAAAAACAGCCGGTTTTTATTTTGGTGATTGTTGCGGAGCTATTAGCGGTTTTATTGGTGTTGGCGCAAGAGACTGCTTTTGATCGCTTACATTTTTGGTATCAATTGGCTTTGTTGTCTTTCTATATTCAATGGGTCAGTTTGACCAGTGCGGCGATGTTGTGTGTTTTGCGCAAACGATTGATGGGAGGTTCTAGTTATCGGGCTGCATTAATAAGCTATGGGTTAATTATTGCCGATACCATGTTAGTGAGCTTGTTAGGCCAAATTCTGTTGTCTTGGATTTATGCAGATATTCCTGTTAGTGGTTGGTTAGTGTTCAAGCATGGTGTGATGAGTGCAATTATTGGCGGATTAGTATTGCGTTATTTCTATGTTCAACAACAATTACAAAGCCAACAAAGAGCGGGATTAATGCATCGTATTCAGGCATTGCAATCACGCATTCATCCGCATTTTTTGTTTAATAGTATGAATAGTATCGCGAGCTTAATTGCGAGTGAGCCTAAATTAGCAGAAACCGCAGTGGAAGATTTGGCGGAATTATTTCGAGCATCCTTGCATCACGTGGGTGATCAAGTTGCTTTATCCGATGAGTTAGCTTTGTGTCGACGTTATATTGCTCTAGAACAGCTGCGATTGTCTGATCGTCTGGTAGTGGATTGGCAAATTGATGCAGGCGTGCCTTTGGACGCTAGAATTCCTTTGCTCACATTACAGCCTTTATTAGAAAATGCGATTTATCATGGTATTCAACCATTACCTCAAGGTGGGCATATTTCGGTGGTCATTGAATATCAAATGCCGCTCTTGAGTTTACGGGTGAGTAATCCCTATGTGGTGCAGAAAATAAATCATCATAAAGGGCATCACATGGCATTGGATAATATCCGTCATCGACTAATAGCCTTGTATGGTGATCAAGCCCATTGTGATTGGCGCGCAACCCGCGGCCAATTTGAAGTTTGTATTGAATATCCAGTGATGCGCACTGATCTTTCGAAAATAGGTTGAACGAAAGCATGAGAATTTTGGTTTGTGATGATGAGAAATTAGCAAGGGAACGCCTGATTCGGCTGCTGGATGAAATGCCCGATTGTGATGTGGTGGGACAGGCTACTAATGGATTAGAAGTGATGGGTCAAATACCGCAAGTTGCGCCTGATGTGGTGTTGTTAGATATTGAAATGCCGGGCATGACGGGAATCGAAGTTGCCGCCCATTTATCGCGACTGGCGCAACCACCAGCGGTAATTTTTTGCACTGCTTATGATGTGTATGCCATTGAGGCTTTTCAGACTCATGCAGTGGGATATTTATTAAAGCCGGTACGACAGCAAGCGCTGCAACAAGCCTTAATGACGGCGCAGTCGATTAATCGCGTCCAATTAAAAGCGGTGCAGCAACAATTAGCCTCTATGATCTCGCCAATAGAACAAGGGAAAAAAACGGAACGTACGCATTTAAGTGCGCGAACCCATAAAGGAATTGAGCTAGTACCAGTGAAAGAGATTCGTTTATTCAAAGCAGAGCAAAAATACGTCATAGTAAAAACACCAGGGCAGGAAGTGTTAGTGGATGAAACGTTAAAGGAATTAGAAACACTGTTTCCTCATTCTTTTATCCGAGTGCATCGAAATGCACTGGTTGCTTTAGCGCATGTGGTGGGCTTTAAAAATGTTCGTGCTGGACATTATCAAATACAGTTGAGTCAATTGACGGAAGCTGTACCTGTCAGTCGTCGATATTTATCTTCTGTTCGCAAACAATTACGGGCTATTTAACATGATGAAAAAATTAACCATCGCGACGCGTACCAGCCCATTGGCCTTGTGGCAGGCAAATTACATACGGCAGTGTCTGCAAAAACAACATCCAGAATTGGAAGTGAACTTATTAGAGCTCACCACTCGGGGCGATAAAATTTTGGATGCGCCTTTGGCTAAGGTGGGTGGCAAAGGATTATTTGTTAAAGAATTAGAGCATGCCTTGTTAGAAGGACAAGCAGATATTGCAGTGCATTCAATCAAGGATGTTCCGATGGAATTGCCTGAGGGTTTGAAGCTTGCTGTGTTATGTCGCCGAGAAGATCCTCGGGATTGTTTGATTAGTAAAAAATATTCATCGTTAGAACAATTACCCATTGGTGCACGGGTGGGTACTTCAAGTTTGCGCCGAAAATCTCAATTAGCGGCATTGCGCAGCGATCTTAACTTTGTTGATATTCGCGGTAATATTCATACCCGTTTAGCCCATCTCGATAATGCATCGGTAGATGCAGTTGTGTTAGCTGTTGCTGGTTTAGTGCGGATGGAATTGGCAGAACAAATCAGCCAATCCTTTAGTATGGCGTCCATATTACCTGCGGTAGGTCAGGGTGCCTTAGGTCTAGAAATTC
Organism: Gammaproteobacteria bacterium; assembly: GCA_023265895.1. Classification (GTDB taxonomy): domain Bacteria; phylum Pseudomonadota; class Gammaproteobacteria; order Pseudomonadales; family JAHFSE01; genus JAHFSE01. Next base: position 3,995 of record JAHFSE010000073.1, on the reverse strand, counting down.
GAGCAGAGGATGCTGAGGTGATGGAGTTGATTGCACACCTTCACCATGCCGTGACGGGATTATGTGTGACGGCTGAACGTGCGATGAATCGTCGTTTAAATGGTGGCTGCCAAGTGCCTATTGCAGGATATGCTGTGTTAGAGCACAGTCATTTATATCTACGGGGTTTAGTTGGCTCCGTCGATGGTCGCACTTTACTGCGTGCAGAAAGCAAAATAACCTTAATGCCTAACTATGATGTTGCAATGGAGCAAGCCGATCATTTAGGCGTTATGGTTGCGCAGCAATTATTAGATCAAGGCGCGCAGGCCTTATTGCAAGCTGTTGAATTATAAATACCCATCACACTTCAATATGCGAAGTGAAAAAATTTAACTCCCCCTACCTCCTCTTCAGATGAAGAGGGGCTAGGGGAGTTTGATGAAGTTTGCACCTTGAATCGTCATTGGGTTACAGAAATATGAATGCATTAGCTAATTTAGCCGTACTGGTGACGCGTCCAGAGCCGCAAAATAAAGCCTTTTGCGCGCACATTAAAGCTTTGGGGGGCTCCGCAATGAGTTGGCCTGCCATTGCATTACAACCCATTGCGCTCACTCCAACGGATCAAGCGCGTCTGGCGCAATTAACTTGTTATGCTGGGATTATTTTCGTCAGTGTTCATGCTGTGCAATACGGAGTAAAATATTGCTCAAGTTTACCGTTGAATTCACCTGTGCAGTGGTTTGCCGTAGGGCAATCAACCGCAGCGGCATTGCGAGCACACGATCGGATAGCAGAATATTCTAGGCACGCAGCGACCAGCGAAGGTTTATTAGCTTTGCTGGCACTTAATCAAGTAGCTGGACAGCGATGGTTGATTATTAGAGGTCAAGGTGGGCGCGATCATTTA
>JAHFSE010000073.1:0-3093 GCA_023265895.1 Gammaproteobacteria bacterium | reverse complement strand
CGTCGAGATGCACTGCCTTTTCTTGCGGCTTCGATGATTAATTTTATACAGCATCAACCGATTCATGTGGTGATCTTCACCAGCATGATGTGCGTGACTGCTTTTTTAAAGTATTGGGATGGTGATGCGGTGCAATTGGCTGCGCTGCCAATATTGGTAGTGAGTCAGCGTATGCAGCAAGCCTTATATTCCTTAGGCTTTCAATCCATTTGGATTGCAGACAGCGCCTACTCACAGGATGTGTTAGCCAGTTTAGTGAAATATAAAGCAGATTTTTTAATGAAAAATATTCAATCAGGTGTATTACGCGATGACTGACCAACACGTATTTCCTATTCATGCCGAAACTAAAATGACTACTCGAAAATCACTGAGTTTAGTGAGTTGGATTTTAATCAGTCTGGTTTTTATTTTAGGTGCTGCATTGGGTTATTTAGGTTACTTAGGTTGGCAGACCTTCCAAGAGCTGCAAATTAAAGCCGATCAAAATCAATACGACATGCAACAATTACGTCGTGAAGTGGATGATCAATCACAAGTATTTCCCGGTTTAATGACCGATGTGACGCAACTCAAAAAAGCGGCTGAATCCCAACAAGTGATTCAGCAATCGCTGGAAGAACAACAACGGAATGCGTCCCTACAGTTGAATGACATGATTCGACGTTTCGATCAATTTACCTCAGCAGAAAAAAATGATTGGTTGCTCTCAGAAATGGAGCACTTAATTAAATTAGCGGATCAGCATTTAGAGCTTACCTATGATGTAGAAGGCGCCATGCGTTTGTTAGCGAGAAGTGCGGAGCTATCTCAGTCCATTGACGAATTAGGGATGTTGCAAGTAAGACAAGCCATTCTCAATGATACCCATCGTTTGGCCAGTGTAGAGAAAATCGATGCAGAAGGTATTTTTTTAGAATTAGGCACTTTAACGGATCAAATCTCTCGTTTAGGTCTACCCATCACACAATTAACAGCCATCAAAGCAGCGCATGCGGTTACTGCAAAGGGGCATAACCCGGTGCAAGTGGTGCAAGCAGGTTGGCAAGCGTCTTTTCATGAAGCTTGGTCGCAACTGATGACTTTATTCAGTGAGCGTTTAGTGCGTGTTCGTAAAGTCAATGAACCGATACAGCCATTATTACCGCCAGATCAACGTATGTATCTAGAACAAAATCTAACATTGCTATTAGCGCAGGCGCAATTGTCTGTGTTGCGTCGTGAATCCAATCATTATCAGATGAGTTTGCAGCAAGCACAAAATTGGATTCGTCATTATTTTGATTCTGGCCAAGCCTTAACCCGAGACATGTTAGCCACATTAGCCCGTTTGCAAAAAATTAATATTCATCCGGAATTACCCCATCTCACTGACTCAATGAACGCAGTACAAGCTTTCAAACAAGTTTGGTTGGAGACGAGAAAACAACGGCAACTGCAAGTGGAAGCCCTACATGCGCCGCCGCCTCAATCACCTGAGTTGCCGAATCAATCCGTAAGGTCGATAAAATGAGAATCTATTTTGTTGGCATACTTTTACTAACCGTATTTTTAGCTTGGGTCGGAGAATTATTTATTCAAGATCCTGGTTACGTCATGATCAGCTACGGTCATTATGTGATAGAAACCAGTTTGTGGTTGCCTGTTGTTGGTTTTGTTTTAGCTTTGGTTGCTATTTTATTACTCTGGGAAGCCGGCAGAAGAATGATTCGTACGCCCACTAGCATGCGTCGTTGGTTGGCTCAGCGAGGCATTAAATCTGCGCGGCGCAAAACCATTTTGGGTCTTATTGAATTAGCTGAAGGTCGTTGGGAAAAAGCAGAACGCCTTCTTATTAAATCTGCATTGCATACAGATTATCCCCTAGTGAATTATTTAAATGCAGCGCGCGCTGCGGATGAATTAGGGGATTCTGAACGTCGAGATCGTTATCTCAAAGAAGCGCTGGCAACTAAAATAGGTCATCCTGAATTAGCGGTGGGTTTAACCCAAGCGCAATTACAGCTGAGTCAACGACAATGGGAACAATGTCACGCGACCTTGCAACGACTGAAAAAAATTGCACCGGATAATGAATATATTCTTAAATTATTAGTGCCAGTCCATCAAAAATTAGGTAATTGGCAAGCATTAGTTGAATTATTGCCGCAAATTGATAAGGCTAATTTATTTAATCTAGAGCACTACGAAAAATTACAGCAATCCATTTATCGTCAATGGTTGAAAGCCACTGTACAAGCCATTAAACATCGCTCGTCTTCCATTGATGAGCTATTTACCGTTTGGGAAAAAATACCGAAAAATGCCAAGCGGCCTTCAGAGATACAACAAATTTATGTCGATGCATTATTGGAATTAGGCGCTGTTGAAGAAGCTAATAGTTTTTTGCAACAATCACTTTGTACCCATTGGGATGAAGCGCTGATTCAGCGCTATGGTTTATTAGCAATCCAAGATATTCAACCCTTAATTAAAATTGCTGAACAGTGGTTGAAAGAATATCCCGGGGATGCAGCATTATTATTAGCATTAGGAAGATTATCTTTGCGCAGTCATGATATTGAAAAAGCGAGCGCGTATTTAGAAGCCAGTTTGGCGGTGCGTCATACGTCAGAAGCCTGTTATGAATTGGCGTGTTTATTTGCGCAACAGGGAAAATATCAACAAGCGGTTACTTTATTTGAGGAAGCCGCATTAGGCGCATAATGCTGGGTAAAGCAATGAGTGCGCCCTTCGTTTTTTTACCAAGGCCGCATTAAAAATCCGAGTGAAAAAACCCAGCAGATTAGCGCTAAAATTAAATTTAAAGTCGCTGCATTATTTTCTGGAAATAAAACCGAATGATTCGGATTTTTGGGATCATAATAAATTTTAATAGCTGTTCCAGTGGGATATTGCGCAATAAAAGGTTGTGGATTTTCGCCATAATTATTATGGCCGCCAAAATCTAATTTATCTCCCTCATAACTTTGACCCTCCACTTGAAATTGGTAATGAATTTCGGGATGTGCGCCGCGGCCTTTACCGGGTGTCCCGTAAACAGAAGAAGCGGTGACCACACCTTCGATCGATGGCCAGTGTTCTGCTTGATGG
>JAHFSE010000179.1 GCA_023265895.1 Gammaproteobacteria bacterium | reverse complement strand
AATCGCATCAAACATTTTAGACGGATAGCGACACGTTACGATAAAACGAGCATTATGTTTATGGGATCGCTTATTTTGGCAGGGATTTTAATGTGGTTGAAAGTTTAGGGACACTACCTAGCTTGGGTTAATTCGTTAGAAGACAATGACGAGCATAATGAATTACTCGATGCTTTTGTTTTACGTTATGGTCGACTACAAGACACGCTAGGCGACTTTAGATTTATAAAGACTTTTTAAAATAAGAGGTTACTGAGCTAACGCCGTCGAAAATAAATCTCCACAGGCTTGAGCTTGCGCTAAATCCAACGCACCCTCATACAAAGCACGCCCTACAATCGCACCAGTAATACCACAGGCAGCCACTGCCCCAAGCGCATGAATATCAGCTAACTGAGACACTCCACCGGATGCAATCACTGGAATGGTTAAGGCTTCTGCTAGTTTTTTTGTCGCCTCCACATTAACACCCTGCATCATGCCATCCCGTGAAATATCGGTGTAGATAATTGCGCTCACCCCTTGCTGTTCAAATTTTTTGGCTAAAGCAATCGCTGTTTGGTCAGATACCCTTGCCCAACCTTCGGTAGCAACGAAACCGTCTTTTGCATCGATACCAATCATGATTTTTCCTGAATATTGCTGACAGGCTTGAATCACAAATTCAGGATCGGTTACTGCTTTGGTGCCGATAATCACATAATTTACGCCTGCATCTAGATAAGCTTGAATATGTTGTATCGTACGAATCCCACCGCCTATTTGAATAGGCAATTCAGGCCAACGCTGGCTAATCTGTTTAATAACAACGGCATTAACCGGACTTCCAGCAAAGGCGCCATCTAAATCTACCAGATGTAAACGTCGTGCACCCGCAGCTACCCAACGCGCAGCAACAGCAAGAGGATCATCAGAAAACACATCCGCATCTTCCATACGACCTTGACGCAATCGCACACAACGACCTTCTTTTAAATCAATAGCAGGAATAATTAACATGAATCACCTAAGAAAAATAAAACTAACCTGACCAAGTTAAAAAATTAGCCAATAATTTTAATCCGTTATTTTGGCTTTTTTCTGGATGGAATTGCACGGCAAAAATATTATCTCGCGCAATGCTCGACACAAAGGTTTCACCATAATGGGTTTCACCAGCGATCCATTGCGGCTCCACTTCTGCTGCATGATAACTATGAACAAAATAAAATCGAGCATCGTCTTCAATACTTTGCCATAAGGGATGGGTCTGGGTTTGTTTGACTTGATTCCAACCCATATGCGGCACTTTAATGGGCTTGTTATTTTCAGTGAGCGTTGCATCAAAACGTTTAATACGGCCAGAAAAAACCCCTAAACAACCAACGCCGTGATTCTCTTCACTGGATTCTAATAACGCTTGCATACCCACACAGATGGCGAGCAATGGTTTATTCGCCATGACTTGATATAAGGCGTGATCTAAACCGCGAGATTTTAATTCCGCCATACAATCTCGAATAGCACCGACACCCGGAAATACAATTTTATCCGCTTGGCAAATTTGCTCTGCTTGATCGGTGACCAGCACCTCAATACGGTTTTTAGCGAATTGTTCTTCTGCCACGTGCACAAAGGCTTTTGCCACTGAATGCAAATTACCCATACCATAATCAATCACTGCAATGGTTTGCTTCATTAGAGCACACCCTTAGTGGAAGGAATTTGATCCACACTTCGCGGATCTCGCTCTATCGCCATACGTAATGCTCGACCAAAGGCTTTGAAAATAGTTTCCGCTTGATGATGGGCATTGCGTCCACGCAAATTATCAATATGCAAAGTCATTAAGGCATGATTGACTAAGCCTTGAAAAAACTCGAAAAATAAATCCACATCAAAATCACCCACACGCGCACGGGTGAAAGAGACGTCAGCGATTAAACCCGGCCGACCCGATAAATCGATCACGACGCGAGATAGCGCTTCATCCAACGGCACATAGGCGTGACCATAACGTCGCAAACCTTGTTTATTACCCCAAGCTTTCGTCAATGCTTGGCCTAGCGTAATGCCCACATCTTCCACCAAATGATGGGCATCAATATGCAAATCCCCTTGGGCTTGAATATCTATATCAATCAAACCATGACGGGCAATTTGATCCAGCATATGCTCTAAAAAAGGCACACCCAAGGATAATTTAGACTGCCCCTGGCCATCTAAATTCACACGCACTTGAATTTGGGTTTCTAAGGTATTGCGTTGTACTTCTGCAACACGAGGCGGATGGTTCATAAGAGTTCCTCAAACAGGCATCATAAGATTATCTCTCTATAATACACTATCTCTAGAAAATGCAGCGCATGAATTCCAACGAGAGGGTTTAAAGGCGATGGGAATAAGCTTGTAATGACGGATGATAAGTTGGCTGAGTGCGCTGTAAATGGGCTACTAAATCCTCAACAACCATGGGATAAGCTAAAAAATATCCTTGCAAATAATCACAACCTACTTCCACTAAACTGTCATATTCTTCCTGAGTTTCCACGCCTTCAGCAACCACTTTTAAATTCAGACGATGAGCCATTTTAACGACGCCAGCAACCAAGGCTTTATTTTTTTGCACGTCTTGATCAGCATGAGAAATTAAACTGCGGTCTAATTTAATGGTGTTAATCGGTAATTGTTTTAAATGGGTAATAGAAGAAAATCCAGTGCCATAATCATCCAAGGCAATACGAACACCTGCTTCTTGCAGACGATGCAATTGCGCCTTGCATGCATGGAAATGATTAATGGCTTGCCGTTCTGTGATTTCTAATATCACCCGCTCGGGCGCCAATCGCACATCGTATAAACAAGATAAAAAATAATTAGAAAAATCCTCCCATAAAAATTGTCGTGCCGTCACATTCACACTGATGGTCTGCAAATAAAGACCTTGCGATTCCATATAACGACAAGCATCACCCGCACTACGGATTACAAATTCGCATAATCGTTGATTAATTTCTAAATCATCTACCACGGCAAAAAATTCTTCCGATGAAATATCTCTCAGCGATTCACTAT
>JAHFSE010000072.1 GCA_023265895.1 Gammaproteobacteria bacterium | reverse complement strand
TGCCCAAAAAAATAATAATCTTCAATCGTTCGCTTTTGACTAGACTCACGGAAAAAACATTCACCGATATTGCTTTCTGCATCCAGTATCTGAACGCTATGTCCCTGCTCTGTTGGCTGCGCAACTAAATCGAAAGCACAGCCTAATTTTTCCAGTAACTGCCGACGAATATCTAACATCTCCTGTGGCAAGGACTCCAGCACATTAGGCAAACCAAATTCCAACACGCCTTCTACTGAAGAAGCTTCTCCAGGCTGTTCAACGGCATATTGCAATCGGCCAGGAATTCTGATGGGCGTAATACGAGCCGCCGGCACACAACCCACCAAGCGGACAGGCTTTCCCATAATGCGCTCTAAGTGGATCGGCTCAGAACAAGAAACATTTAAATAGTTAGGAAGAAATCGCCAGCGCCATGAAATAACTTCTTGAGGTATCGGCATAGTGACTTGACGCCCAGTACGCTTTGCTGCGAGGCTGACAAACGATTGAGCCATTTGCAGTCGTTGCTCTGCCAAAACCCAACAGGATAATGATCGACGCCGAATATCCTCTTCATTGCGCCAACAAATAATCACATCGAGATCCGCTGCTTCGGCACGAACAGGATTTTGATCAAAGTAAATTCTCTGCGAAAAAAAACCTTCCGTTTCTAACAGTTTATTCTCATCTGCCATACTAGCAACCGATGGCGCATGCGTTAATTCTGAGCTTAAAACAAAATCCAATACGGATTGATCATGAGTAGATAATTCTGCTGCTTTTTTTCTTGTGGAGAGAACAGGAAGCTGCTGAGGCGTCGACGCAGAAATAGTTTTTATCGGTTCTTTTGCTGGTTCTTGGGCAAGAAGCGCGGTTACCGATGAGGTTGCTTCCGTTGCTGAGGGCGGCTGTTTGCTCTCTTTTATTCTTGGTGCTTCAACCGATAACCAAAAATCTTTGACCGTCACTGATTCATAGGTTTTGTCCGCGGTAATCAGCATATAACGCTGTTTTTTTGTGGTAACATTTTCTGCGCTAAAATGACCCGTAATAGCATAGTCACTCGGGCGATCCAGCAAGGTTTCATTCCAATGAATTTGGATTGTACCTTCACCCACAGGATAGCCTTGTCCGTCTACCAATCCACTGTAAGTTAATTGCGCTGCGCCCTTATTCATGATCATGTTAGTGATGCGAATTTCATTGAGAGCAAAAGAAACTTGCTCTGCTTTTGCGCCATTAGCAAAAATAATTTCACTGGGATTTGGAGAAACTTCATCACCTGGCTGACCTATGAATGAGCCTAACTTACCTATCATCACTGGCTGATTTGACTGCCATTGACCTGAATTAAATATCCCCTTGAAAACTAGTGTGAGTCCATTCCATTGCTTTGTTAGTATGCCTTGGCCATGAGGTTGATAATGATCGTGCACCGCACCTTGATAAGTGGCGTCTTTGTCTACTTGCAATGAGGTGACTTCAACCAAACGACCCTTATGAAATTTACCAGTTAAACACCAATCCGTTGCTTCTGTTTTTGTTAAAACACCGGTCGCATCCTGTAATTCATATTGTGAGTTGACTGATCCACGATACTGATAACCATTAGCTAAATTAAATGCCTGCGTGCTTTCAGGCTGACTTTGGCCGTTAAAATAGCCACTAAAACATTTTCCATCGGACCATTGAACCACGGCAAGTTGTCTTGGTGCCGGTTGATAAGTGCCGCCTTTTCTTAAAATTAATTTTCCTTTAAAGACGGCGTTGTCATAGTCAGGCAGACTTAATGAAGCAGACTGCGAAATATCTAACACGCCCTCTTTCCAATAACCTGTTAGTTTTTGATTATTTTCATAGGTGAAAGCTCCTAAGCCATGAGGTTTATCATTATGCCATTGCCCAATATAAATCCCAGATTGTTTTGCAAGCGTCCAGTTTAATGCAGCGCTGATAAGATCATTCATTTCTACTTCCAGCATTTGAGTGAGAGCTTGATCTACCAGCTGATCTATTTTTTGATCTTCTATCACGGCTGCTGCAATCGCTTGTGCGACAACCTCATCCACTGTTTCTGGCAAAATAATTGCCGCCGTTTGCTCTACTGCCTCATCCATCCATTGATTCTGCTGATCTAATTCATCTGCTGTTTGTGTGATCGTTAATTCAATAACATCGTCTAGTGTTTGACTTATGACTTGATCAACCAACTCATCCGTGTCTATTGTGATTTCCTGTACGACAGGTGCTGCATCTGCTTGAATTGGCAAAGACGTCGGTTGCTCTGGCTTGTTAGCTGTTTTTATCGGCTGAGAAGAAGGGGTAAATTCTTGGGTTGGAACTTGGTAAGTACGCGTTAATTGCGGACGAGGCGGCATGGCGGGAGCGGGATAACTAGCAACAGGCACCACATATTGCATATGAGGATATCCACTATGAGGCGGATATCCCATCTGCACAAATCCTGGATGATAGGGCATAGGCGATTGAGCTGGATACAATGCGCCAGAAAAGCGATCTTGATAAAATGGATTGCCTAGAGAATCTTGCACTAACTGAAAATAGCGAGGATCAAAAGAAATAACATTCGGATTAAAACGATTCGCCATAAAATACTTCTTGGTAGTTGAGTCAATTTTTAAAAACAGAAAAATTTAAGCAACCGAGATTATGGCGAGGACAAATCTAAAGATCAAACCCCAACCATTGCGCAACGTGAGCGCGAGCAGCCTGTAAACCTTCGCCCTTCATCGCAGAAAATAATTGCACCGTGGCAGGCATGGAAAAATTTTTCAAATATTTTTGTACTTGTAGCAAAGTATTTTTAGCCGGGCCGCGTTTTAATTTATCAGCCTTGGTCAATAAAACATGCAAGGGTTTTTGATAATGTTGCGCCCATTCTAACAAAGCAATATCAAAGGGCGTCAAAGGATGGCGAATATCCATTAATACCACCAAACCTACTAAACTTTTACGCTCTTCCAAATAACGACCCAACTGCGCTTCCCAAGCACGCTGTATAGCAGCGGGCACTTTGGCATAACCATAACCCGGCAAATCCACCAAACGCTGTTGTTCAGATAAGGAAAAAAAATTCAGCAATTGGGTACGGCCGGGCGTTTTACTGGTTTTTGCCAAACGAGTTTGCTGACACATTTTATTTAATGCGCTGGATTTTCCTGCATTAGAGCGGCCCACAAAGGCCACTTCGTAACCTTCATCGGCGGGACATTGACTGACTTTGGCTGCACTGATCAAAAAAGTGGCTTTTTGAAAGAAACTTAAAAGTGGGTCGCTGGACAAACCATAATTCCTCATTAGAATAGCGGGCTCTCTTTTATTCCCGCTTAGGACCATTTTCAGCGTAATCACGCGAGGCCGACCATGATACAGCAAATTTTATTCATTTTTCTTTCTATGTTAGCAGCGCAAGTTTCTTGGGCCGCGGGTGATGCAGCACATGGTGAAACCTTAACTCAGGCTTGCATGGGTTGCCATGGCGTTCAAGGCAACAGTCAAAGCGGACAATTTCCTAAGCTAGCAGGGCAAAGCGCTAAATATATTGCTAAGCAATTGCAGGACATTAAAACAGGCAAACGCGCAGTGCTACCCATGACAGGATTATTAAATAATTTCTCTGATCAAGATTTCTTAGACATAGGCGCTTATTTCCAACAACAAACGATTTCAGGTGGCGCAGCTAAAAAAGAATGGGTTGCCTTAGGCCAAACTGTGTATCGCTCAGGCAAGATGAAAGAAGGTGTACCTGCATGCAGCGCTTGTCACGGCGCTAAGGGCGAAGGCGTTCCAGCGGCTGGATTTCCTTCCTTAAAAGGACAGCACGCAGATTATATCGCTGTGCAATTAAAAGCATTTCGTTCCGCAGGACGAGAGGATTTAGAGGGTAGCGCTCAGCGTACCAATGATGGTGATAGCATGATGATGCGTTCCGTTGCAGCCAAATTATCTGACAAAGAAATTCAGGCGGTGGCCAGTTATATTTCTGGTTTGCGTTAAATAAGAATTCAATAAAATAATTTAGAATGATGACCCACTGCAGGATTGATTTAAATACCATCAATTCAATGTATTTAGGGTTAAAATTCTAATTTTACGCTATAGCATCGCGGCTCTTGTTAATAATCGCTGATTGCTTCGTAGTCAAAGTATGCGAAGCAGTATACACTACCGGCGGTGACGCATTGGACGTTTGAAATAGAGTCGCTCACGCAGTGAGTCAACAAAGCGACGGCCCCTTGCTAGAGAAGTCATTGAGCATGAAAGTTAGTTATCTTGGAGTTTAAAATCATGAGCGAATTTGCTGACAAACTAAAGGGCCAACTCAGCCAAGTGAATGAGTCATTAGAGCAGTTAACCAAAGCGGGTCGAGGTCTTTTATTAAAAGTGACCCAACAAAGCAGCCAGCAATTTCAACAGTTGGTTAAAACAGGCGAAGCACATCAAGCGGGTGGCGAAAGCTTAACGACGCAACTGAAAACTAGCTTGAGCGAATCTTTTAGTGGTGATACAAAGGAATCTCTGAATCAGTTGCGCTTGGCTGCATTAGGTTTAGTCACCAAAGCCAAAGAATCTGGTGAAAAGTATTTTGAAGAATTAGTTCAACTTGGCGAAGCCAAAGCTAAACCAGCTCAAAATAAGACCAAAGCAGCGACTACCACGGCCTCTAGCAAGAAGTCAGGCACGACGGCAGCCGCTTAATTCTAAGTGATAGTCCTCACCTCGCGAAAATTTTTAGGCCCTAGTTGTTTTAGGGCCTTTCTTTTTTTGTCTCAGGTTTTTTATTTCGTCATATCGCCTCATTTGAGGTGACAACGATTACTCCTTTCCAACCCCTATTATCTATCAGGAGTCCTTATCATGAATCCCATTAGCGAAAAAGTGAAAGACCAATTCATTCAGTTAAATGGATCCATTCAACAAGTAGCCAAAGCAGGCCGCGGCTTACTTACTTTGGTACACGAAGAAAGCAAAAAGCAGTTTTCTGACTTGGTCAAAACTGGCAAAGCACAACAGAACAAAGGCATTAATCTCATAGATCAAGTGAAAGGATCGTTACCAGAATCCTTTGATGTGAAAACTTCTGCAAAAACATTGAGTATTGCTGCACGAGGCTTGTTCAAAAAAGCTAAAGCCGACAGCGAAAAACTGTTTAACGAACTGGTGACCTTAGCAAGCGAAGAAGCTGCACCTAAACGTAAAGCTGCTCGTAAAGCGGCCTAATTGATTTAAGTCGGCCAACGGTGAAAACATTTTTCATCGTTGGCTTGATGATTCACGCCACATCATAAAAAACGCTATGACTCAGCCGCAACGCCCTGACAAAAAAGAAGTTTTAGGTGAAACCTTCACCGATGAAAAACTTGCCTTGTTTTTTGATTGCAAACCTTACGATGATACACCGGCAGATTTTCATATTTTAGTGAAAGCCTATCGTGGCTTACCGGTAGACGCGTTTGAACGGTTTATAGAATTATTTATCTCTGCTGGCAAAAATCTCCAGGTTAAAAACCAACAGGGATTATCCTTCCTAGAAATCATTCAAACCCATGATCACCAACAAATGTACGTAGACGTATTAAAAAAGCTCAGCATCTCATAAGATAGGGATTTTGAACCTGAAGATAATGGAATGGATCCATGCTGAAAAATACCCTCTGGCAATTACTGCGTCACCGAATTGTCACCGCAGACATAGAAAAACAAATCGACAATATTCCCAAGCCCGTTGGCTCCTTTGGTTATGACCCATGGGGTTACAATCGGGAAGGCGCTAAAGTGTGGATGAGTTTATTTAAACCACTGTACGATCACTATTTTCGTGTTGAGGCTTTTGGTTTAGAAAACATTCCTAAACAAGGGCGCGTCTTAATTATCGCAAATCATAGCGGCCAACTACCTATCGACGGCGGCATGATTGGTATGGCTCTATGCACAAATCCCCATGGACCACGAGCACCTCGCGCTATGATCGAGCGCTGGATTCCAACGCTACCTTTTATTGGTAATGCGTTGAACGAAGCTGGAGCGGTCATCGGAGATCCAGAAAATTGCGCTAAAATGCTCCGCAATGAAGAAGCTGTGATTGTTTTTCCTGAAGGCGCACGCGGTGCTGGCAAGCCCTATAAAAAACGTTATCAACTACAAGGTTTCGGCCAAGGATTTATGCACCTAGCGATTCAGGAAAAAACGCCCATCATTCCCGTTGGCGTTGTCGGCTGCGAAGAAACCATTCCTTCACTGGGTAATTTAAAATCCTTGGCCAAACTACTGGGTATGCCTTATTTTCCAATTGCACTACCGATTCCTTTACCCGCTAAAATTATTCTTGAATTCGGTGAGCCCCTATATTTCGATGGCGATATTGCCAGCGAGGCTCACGTTGAAGCGCAAGTTAACCAAGTTAAGTCAGCCATTCATATGCTCATCCAACAGGGCTTATCACGCAGAAAAGGTTGGTTCAAATGACAAATAAAAAAACCATTTTAATTACAGGTGCGGGCGGTGCATTAGCACAACAAGTGATTGCTCAACTTAAAAATCGCTACCATATTATTGCCGTAGATTTTCGACGTCGAGTACAAACCCATGAAGGGATTCACAGCTACAAAGTGGATTACCACAAACGCGCGTTCGAAGATTTATTTCGCAAACATAAAATTGATGGCTTAATTCACATTGGTCGCATGGGTTTATATGAGTCTGATCACTATCATCGTTATAATGTGAATGTTTTAGGCACCCAAAAATTATTAGACCTTTGCCGAAAATACCAAGTGAATCAAGTCATCGTGCTGTCGACTTATTTCGTCTATGGTGCTAGCCCGTATAATCCTGCGCTTATTACCGAAGATTTTCCGCTCAAAGCCTCTGAGCTCACCATGGATTTGGTCGATTCCGTTGAGTTAGAAAATCTAGCAATGATTTATTTATGGAAACATCCTGAACTCAACATCACGATTTTACGCCCCTGCAATATTGCTGGGCCCGGCGTGTTGAATAGTATGAGTTTATTATTATCACGAAAAATTGCGCCCGTCTTAATGGGTTTTTCTCCGATGATGCAATTTATCCACGTAGACGATATGGCTCGCGCCATCGCCGTCGCTTTCCAGAAAAATATTCCTGGCGTTTATAATGTCGCAACAGCAGATTGGGTGGCTTATCAAAAAGCGCTGCAGCACTGCGGTTGTAAATTATTACCTGTGCCCTCAGTGCCGGATATTCTACCCAAACAAATCAGCAAACTTTTAGGTTGGAAAGCATTTCCGAGCTATCTGATGAATTACTATAAATATCCCGTGGTAATTGATGGTGCTTTATTTGATAAGACCTTTGGCTTTAAAGCAAAGAGTTCCTTAGATGATATTTTTAATTATTGTCGCGAGAAAAAAGCATTAAACATCTTATAGTAAATACCAACCATTAGGCAGGCAACATGACCAGACGATGATCTGAATACAAATTCGCATCTGGCGCTAGCAATTGTACATAACGATCAAAATAAAGAATTTGCTTCAACAGCAAAGCAAACTCCCTCGGGAAATGAATACCGTACCGCTTACCAATTCCGACCAAATTAATCATCACTTTATTAATTGAATTGTCATGAGTTGGCAAACTACCGCTAAAACTGGAGGGTTGATTTAAATTGTCCATAGCAGCATACAAATTTTGAATATCATCGGCCAACGCATCAATATTCACTGTTTCTTGCGTCACACCAATACCCACCATGGCTTTCGCCATACCTAAATAATCATTATCTGTGATGGCTTGAATAAAATGCGATACCGCAGCCCAAGTTTGTGAGCGCACACGACCGACAATACCAAAATCAATAAAGCCAATGCGGCCATCCTGCAACACCATTAAATTACCCGCATGGACATCTGCATGAAATGCTTTACCTAATAACAAACTAGAAAACCAAGTATTCATTGCGGTAATTAAACTGTACTGAGGATCGGGTGAGAATTGTTTAACTTGCTCCAAATTGGTAAAAGGAACGCCGTAAAATCGTTCCATGGTTAATACACGCAAGGAAGAGGCTTCTTTATAGACCATGGGTGCAACCACTTCGGTATTACCCGTCTCTGCTAAAAAATCATTAAAGTCAGCAATATTTTGCGCTTCTTGATAAAAATCACACTCAGCCAACATACTTTTTTGAATTTCTTCTACAACGCCAGACAAAGAAGCCATACTGAGATGAGGCGCAATTTTCTCAAGCACTTTAGCGCCGACATAAAGAAAATTTAAATCCGTTAATAAAATATTATCTACGCCTGGCTTTTGTACTTTAATCACCACGGGTTCACCAGAAACCAATCGAGCGGCGTGAACCTGAGCAATAGAAGCCGATGCCAATGGTGTAGGATCAATTTCACTGAAAATCATATGCAAAGGTTTATGTAATTCTTCACGCAATACTTTTTCAATGATGGGAAAGGGTAACGGCGTGGTGTTATCCAAACAATGCTGAAATTCTTCAACAAAAGTTTCCGGAAATAATGAAGGTGAGCTCGCGATAAATTGACCCAATTTAACGTAGGTAGTGCCTAATTGCTCAAAGGTTTGCCGTAATAATCGAGCAGGCGGCGGCCGATGGCCTAATAACCAACTCACCCCTGTTTTGGCAAGCACCTGCGTCGTTTGTGCAACACGCAAAGAGCCTTTTACCGTTGTCTTCAATCGATTAATCATCTGCACCTGTTTACTACCCGTACTCGCTGGTTTACCCTCAGTTCCCACACTGTCAAAAAAACAAGATGGGCACATTCAATTGCGAGAGAGTACAGGATATTGTTTTATGGCGCCAAAGAAAAATATGAGCCGCATGAGCCTTCCTCGTTTTGCCCGCGCGCAGAAAATAACGCTACCAACCGACCTCGCTGCAGTGACTCAGATCGGGGCAGAATGTGACCCAGCTATCGCCGGTATGAAGCCTCAACAGGTTGAAAAAATTTGGCGACAAATTGAAGCGCTGTATAAAACCGGTGTCTATCCTGGCATTAGTTTTTGTTTACGTCGTCACGGCATGGTGGTACTGAATCGTGCCATTGGCCATCGACAAGGTAACGGCCCAGCAGATAACGCTGACACGCCAAAACAGTTAATGCAGATTGATACGCCTGTGTGTTTATTTTCTGCGTCTAAAGCCGTTACAGCGATGGTCATTCATGGTTTAGCGGAAAAACGGCTGATTCATTTAATGGATCCCGTCAGTTATTACCTGCCCGACTTTGCCATCAAAGGTAAAAAGGATGTGACCATCCACCAAGTATTAAGCCATCGCGCTGGCATTCCTAAATTATCGGAAGGTTTTAATCTGGATTTATTATTTGATGAATCCGCGCTTGCTCATTTTGTCGATCAACTCAAACCTCAGTGGGCGAGTGGACGAACCTTAGGATATCACGCAATCACCGGTGGTTTTGTTTTAGGAAAATTGGCAGAAAAAGTGACTGGCGATAACATGCGCAACTTGTTAAGCGATCTGATTCAAAAACCCATGCAGATGAAATATTTTAATTATGGCTTACCAAAAAAGGATCGAAAAAAACGCGCATTCAATTATATGACAGGAATACCGCCACAATTTCCCGTTGCGCAACTGTTCAAGCGATTGTTAGGTGTGCCCGTCGAACAAGTAGTTGAGATCTCTAACGATGAACGTTTTCAATCCGCTGTTTTACCACCCGCGAATATTATGGCAACGGCAGAAGAAACCTCACGATTTTTTCAAATGTTATTAGATCAAGGACGCTATCAAGATCAACGGATTTTTTCTGCTGAAACGATCCAACAGGCAACTCAGGGTTTTGGCAAACCTGAGGTCGATCGCATGTTTTTTCTACCCATGCGTTACAGTGCAGGTATGATGCTTGGCGATTCACCGATCGGTTTATGGGGCCCCAACAGTGCCTCAGCCTTTGGTCATCTAGGCTTTACTAACAACCTCTGTTGGGCGGACCCAATGCGAGATATTTCCGTCGCTTTTTTAAGCACAGGAAATCCCATTCTCGGGCCACATCTACCAGGATTAGTTAAATTAATCACGACTCTGTGTTTGTCCAGCAGACCTATCAAGCGCACCTAGGACAAGAACCGGCTAAAAGAATAACTGCAAACCTAAATGTCCAGACTCATCAAATACCATGTCTGAGCTAATATTTTTAAATTCAGCTTGGATTTTTCGAAAACCTAAATAGACAATTGCTTGATCCACTAATCGATACTCTAATCGCAAACCTAATTCTGCATAATGCTCAGCCTTACCCCAAGAAACTACGCGAGGCGCATAATAGAAATCACCACGCACCGTGACTAAATTCGCCGCATCGAAATGCTGTTGTAAATAGCCACCAATCGCAAAAGCAGAACCATCAGGACCATGATCGGCATCAAAACCAACAAATTTACCGCCAACCGCTGCGGTTAATGCGCCAGTAGAAGCTTTTAATCGATCGCTCACCTGTAAACCAACACTGCCCACATCACCATGAGTTTCATTATGCAATGCACCTACCGTGTAATTGAGCCGCTTATTGGTTAACTCACCGCTCAACTCTGCCCTCACACTGTCATTACTTAAACTAAAATCAATTGAATCTGCCCAACTAAAACTCACTGCACTCATCAGCGCAGAAAAAAGAATGACTTCAAATTTCATGGTTATTCCTCAATTAAAAACGCACACCTACTTTAGCACTCACCGAAGCAGCAGACCCAGTACGATCGGCTTCCACTGCAAAATTCATCAAACCTAAATTCATATTGAGGCCAGCAAATAATTTAGTCGCATCAACAGAAACACTGCCCAAACCACCTACCTTCGCAGTCACATCACCCCACACTTGTCCAACCCCCACATAAGGCATGAGATTTAAAAATCCTTTCGAGGCAGTGAATTCAATACTTTTAGTATTCAAATCTAATTGATCAACACCGGATAGCTGCGTATAGGCAGCACGTGCAGCAACAGCCGGCGCAATCACACCACCAGAAAAAAACGCGTAACTGAGTTCGCCACCGATTAACTGAATACTAGAATTCGGCACCGACGCATAAAAAAAGCCCACATTAAAATCTGCTGGTAAACCTTTAATCAAATGCAATTTTGGAATGGGTAGTGTCGAGACATCCGCACCCGCTTGCTTCCAAACTGTTTCGCTTTCTAATCGGGTTGCAGTTAATTCCACACCCAAATCAAAACCCGTTAAACCTAAGGGTTCACCAGGAGCAACGGCTTTATAACTGGCTGCAGCGGTAAAATCCTTTGCTAATAAAACAAAATTATTACGAGAGAGGGTTGCTAGCGAATCAAAATGGGTGCTGGCCATAGAAGAAAAACTCAGAGCAGAAAATAATACCGGTAATAAATTACGTAATTTCATAAATTAAATCCGAAAATAAGTCGTTTGTTATTAAATGCGCGCAGCTGAGTTTAACTGAATTCATGATTTTGTAAATCAATGGGTAGTTCCACAATAAATCGAGTGCCTTTGCCTTCTTGACCATCGATGGCGCGTACGGTTCCGCCATGGGCAGCAATCATGCCACGACAAATACTCAAACCCATGCCAGTATTATTTCGTTTTTGATCGCCATCAGAAATCACATAAAACATATCAAAAATTTGTTCGCGTGCAGCTTCTGGAATACCTGGCCCTTTATCTTCAATACTAATGAAGCAAGTGGCATCCTCACGATCCAACGTAATCATTATTTTTTCTTGTGGCGGAGAAAATTTTGCCGCAT
>JAHFSE010000071.1 GCA_023265895.1 Gammaproteobacteria bacterium | reverse complement strand
TTTCTGCTGGTTTAGATTACCCGGGTGTTGGTCCTGAACATGCGTGGTTAAAAGATCAAGGTCGTGCGCATTATGAATCGATTACCGATAACGAAGCCTTAAATGCTTTTCGTTTATTAACGCAGATGGAAGGTATTATGCCGGCGTTGGAATCCAGTCACGCAGTGGCATATGCGTTAAAATTAGCCGCTACCATGAGATCCGATCAAACCATTGTGGTGAATTTATCTGGGCGCGGCGATAAAGATATTCATACGGTATTGGCGCTGGAGAAAAATCCATGAACCGTATTCAAACCTGTTTTCAACAGTTAAAACAACAAAAGCGCAAAGGATTAATTCCTTATATTACTGCCGGTGATCCTCATCCTCACTGGACTGTGCCTTTATTGCATGGATTGGTGGATGCCGGTGCAGATTTGATCGAAATCGGTGTGCCTTTTTCAGATCCTATGGCAGATGGTCCATCCATTCAAAAAGCCGTTGAGCGTGCATTGGCCCACCAGGTGAATTTGCTGGATATTTTCACCATGGTCAAAGAATTTCGTCAAACCAATCAACACACGCCCATCGTATTAATGGGATATTTAAATCCCATTGAACAAATGGGTTATGCTTTATTTGCACAACAAGCCGCTGCCGCCGGTGTGGATGGTGTATTGACTGTTGATTTGCCGCCGGAAGAAGCGTCTGAATTCAAGCAAGCGTTAGATGTTTATCACTTAGATGCTATTTTTCTTGTTGCACCCACAACCCGAAAACAAAGAATTCATTTAATTCAAAAAATGGGGAGTGGGTATTTATATTATGTCTCATTCAAAGGTGTCACGGGCGCCAATCGATTAGATGCTATATCTGTCTCCGATAAAATGGCAACCATTCGTCAGCTCAGTGATTTGCCTGTGTGCGTGGGATTTGGGATTCGCGATGCAAATACAGCACTGCAAGTTGCGCCCTTTGCTGATGCCGTTGTGATTGGCAGTGCACTCATTGATTGTATTGCGCAGCAGCTAAAGCTTAAAAATTTACAAGCGCCTATTTCTTCTCATGCTTGGACGATGGAAGACTTTCAACCCTTACTTAATTTAATGAAAACCATACGAGTGGCTTTGGATGAGTAGCTGGATTGATAGAATTTTACCTGGCGTCAGAACACCGCCACAAAAGAAAGCACAGGTACCGGATAATTTATGGCGTAAATGCCCTAAATGTGACGCAGTATTATATTGTCCAGAATTAGAGCGAGCATTAGAAGTTTGTCCTAAATGTCATCACCATTTAAGAATTTCAGCACGCAAACGCATCGATATTGTACTGGATAAAGACGGTCGAGAAGAATTAATGTCAGCGCTTGAGCCCATAGATCTATTAAAATTTAAAGACACCAAAAAATATAAAGACCGTTTACATGAAGCACAAAAAGAGACCCAGGAAAAAGATGCTTTAGTGGTTATGGTGGGGACCTTAAAACAATTACCTATTGTGCTATGCGCTTTTGAATTTAATTTTATGGGTGGCTCTATGGGATGTGTGGTGGGCGAAAAATTCGTTACCGCAGTGAATTATTGTCTGGCGCATCATCGTCCTTTAATTTGTTTTTCAGCCAGTGGTGGTGCGCGCATGCAAGAGGCTTTATTTTCGCTGATGCAAATGGCGAGAACCAGCGCAGCCTTAGCGCGATTAAAAGAAGTCGGTATTCCTTATATTTCTGTGATGACTGATCCTGTTTATGGGGGTGTTTCTGCGAGCTTAGCCATGTTAGGCGATATCAATATTGCTGAGCCAAAAGCTTTGATTGGTTTTGCTGGTCCTCGGGTGATTGAACAAACCGTGCGACAAAAATTACCGGAAGGTTTTCAGCGATCAGAATTTTTATTAGAGCATGGCGCGTTGGATATGATTGTGCATCGGCACCGCATGAAAGATACGCTCTATCGCCTGCTTAAAAAATTATATTTCTCTACTCGTGTTCACTGATTTAACAGCTTGGTTAAGCTATATAGAACAAAGTAATCCAGATCAAATGCATCTGGGTTTGGATCATTTGCGTCCTATTGCAGACCTATTAGCTGTAGTGCAATTTGATAGGCCGGTGATTACCGTTGCGGGTACCAACGGCAAAGGTTCGACCATTGCGGCCTTAGAGTCATTTTTGTTGGTTGCAAAACAGCGAGTAGGGAGTTACACCTCGCCTCATCTATTGCATTTTAATGAACGCATTAAAATAAACGGCCAACCAGTTGGCGATGCCCAGTTATGTGCAGCCTTTTCTGTTGTTGAACAGGCACGTAAAGGCCAATGGCTCACTTATTTTGAATGGGCTACTTTGGCAGCCTTATGGATTTTCAAGCAAGCTGAGTTAGATGTGCTGTTATTAGAAGTGGGATTGGGTGGTCGATTAGATGCAGTGAATTTAGTCGAGAACAATATCAGTATTATCACCGGTATTGATTATGATCATCAGGATTGGTTAGGTTCTACTTTAGATGAAATTGCGCGGGAAAAAGCAGGTATTTTTAAAATAGGGCAAATTGCTTTATGTGGGCAACGCAATGCGCCTGCGATCATTCAGCAGCGTGCTGTTGAATTACAGCTGGATTTTTTCGATCGTCAGCAGTTTGGCTACCAAAAAAATGAGAGTCATTGGGATTGGTGGGGAAAAAATGCGTCCGGTAGTGATATCTGTTATCTAGCGTTACCTCATCATACGGTGCCTTTTTCTAATTTAGCGGTCGCGATTCAAGCTTTGCAGTTTATTTTACCTTCTATTTCTCAATCACTGATTGTGCAAGGGTTGCAGCGTTTATCTTTGTTAGGGCGTTTGCAGCGATTACCCATACAAAAAAATGTTGTCGTGGATGTGGCGCATAATCCGCAATCTATCGCCTATTTGGTGAAATGGTTGCAGCAACAGTCTTATCAAAAATTATATCTTGTGATGGGTGTGTTAGCAGATAAAGACGATGCGGCCATGTTACAGTGGTTGTTACCTTATGTAGATGTATGGTTTGTTGCCCAACTATCTTCTGCGCGCGCTTTACCCGTTGCGCAATTACAACAACGTCTCATCGATGTGGGTGCTCAATCAGTGCAGAGTTATTCGAGTTTGATTGCTGCTTATCAACAGGCCTATGCAACTGCTGGCGCAGAGGATTTAGTGTTAGTTTGTGGTTCTTTTTATGCGGTAGCGCCTATATTAACCTTGTGCGGCGCCGATGGAAAATAACAGGATGAATATCATGTTAAGCGAGCAGATAAAACATATCGTCATTGGTTTATTGGTGTTAGTAGGATTGGGCATATTATTTATTCCTGCCTGGTTGGAAAAATCTGTGTTGATCACAGAGCCGCTAGAATTACCAGAAAAAATGAATATTGCTGAGCCAACACCCTTTTTAACAGTACCGGAGGCGCGTGTAAAAACAATCGAAGCGCAAATTGCCCGCGATCGCGCTCAATCTGTGATAAGTGTAAAAAATTCACCGGGTATTAAAAGTCCAACGCCGGTTTGGGCTGTGTTATTAGCTGAATTTCCGGCGCAAGAAAAAGCGCAAGCTTGGGTCGCTCAATTACAAGCAAGAGGATATTATGCTTATGCTCGAGTGACGCCCGCGCACACCACCGAATTATGGGTAGGGCCAGAGATTAAAAAAGAGCGCGCACAACAGTTAGTTGAACAGTTAGCCCGTGAAGTTAAGTTGCAGGGGAAAGTCGAGCAATATATTCCTTAAGAACCTGAAAGAGGGAAGTATCATGAGTTGGATTGATTTAGGTATTTTTGCTGTATTTGCAGTTTCCATTGCCATCAGTATTTCTCGCGGTTTTATTCGTGAGGCATTTTCCTTGGCAGCGTGGATGTTAGCGGTGGTTTGTTCTCGGTTATTAGCACCTAAATTAGCCGGTTTATTCCCTGGCTCCATTGAATCTCTTGCCGCTCGTTTAGCCGTGGCCTCAGCCGTATTATTTATCTTGACCTTGATGGTTGGTAATATGATTGGCCGCTTGGCTCAGCAATTACTAAAATCTACCGGGCTGAGTGCGGTCGATCGTTTTTTGGGTGTGTTATTTGGTGCAGTTCGAGCCATGATTATTGTTTTATTAGCTGTGATTGTTTTGCATTGGTTGGGTTGGTTTGAAAAAACACAGGCATGGCAAACCTCTCGTGGATTACCTTATTTTTTGGCGTTGGAAGATTGGTTTCTAAATTTAGTGAAAATTCGTTTTCATCTGTGATGATGAGATAGGGTGGTAGTTCATATGTGCGGTATCGTCGGTGTAGTAGGTCAGTCCGAAGTCAATCAAGTGTTATACGATGCGCTCACCCTGTTGCAACATCGAGGTCAAGATGCAGCGGGTATCGTCACTTGTGATAATCATCGTTTTTATTTGCGTAAAGATAATGGCATGGTGAGCGATGTTTTTCGCACCCGTCATATGCAGAATTTGCAGGGGCGGATTGGGATTGGTCATGTGCGCTATCCCACCGCAGGCAGTTCTAGTTCTGCGGAAGCGCAACCTTTTTATGTCAATTCTCCTTACGGCATCACCTTAGCGCACAATGGAAATCTCACCAATGCGCAAGCGACTGCACAAGCGTTATTTACTGCAGATTTGCGTCATATTAATACCCAATCTGATTCAGAAGTTTTATTAAATGCCTTAGCCCACGAGTTGCAACGTTTGGGAAAACTCATTCCCACACCAGAAGATGTATTTGCTGCGGTGAGTGCTTTGCATCAACGTTGCGAAGGTGCCTATGCTGCTGTTGCTATGATTACCGGTTATGGCATCGTGGGTTTTCGTGATCCCTTAGGTATTCGTCCACTCATCTTTGGTAAACGAAATACAGCGCAAGGCGTGGAAGTGATGATTGCTTCTGAAAGTGTTGCCTTGAGTGCCTTAGGATTTGAAGTGGTGCGTGATGTCGCGCCGGGTGAAGCCGTCTATGTGACAGCTGATGGCACCATTCATACCCGACAATGTGCGAAGAAAACGCAATTAACCCCCTGTATTTTTGAATATGTTTATTTAGCTCGCCCAGATTCTATTATTGACGGTATTTCTGTTTATAAAGCGCGACTTCGCATGGGTGAAAAGCTAGCGGATAAAATTTTAAAAACTTGGCCTGATCATGACATCGATGTGGTGATGCCGATACCCGATACCAGTCGTACCAGCGCATTGGAATTAGCGCATCGTTTAGGTCTCACCTATCGTGAAGGTTTTGTGAAAAATCGCTATATTGGTCGCACTTTTATTATGCCGGGACAAAGTCAGCGTAAAAAATCAGTTCGACAAAAACTCAACGCGATTAATTTAGAATTTCAGGGTAAAAACGTATTGCTTGTGGATGACTCCATCGTGCGTGGGACTACGTGTAGCCAAATTATCGATATGGCTCGAGAAGCGGGCGCCCGTAAAGTCTATTTTGCTTCTGCGGCACCGCCGGTGCGTTATCCTAATGTTTATGGCATTGATATGCCGGCGGCTCGTGAATTAATTGCCCATAATCGAAGCGAGGATGCGGTCTGTTTAGAAATTGGTGCTGATCGTTTAATTTATCAAGATTTGCAAGACTTATGGGATTCAGCGCGAGAAGGTAATCCTGCGGTGACGCAATTTGAGAGTTCAGTATTTACCGGTGAATATGCCGTCGGTGGTATCGATCAAAATTATTTAGATCATCTTGAGCAAGCACGGAATGATTTGGCCAAACAGCCTAATACTGATCATGAGGTCATAGACTTACATAATCCTGCGTAAAATTTCCCACCGATAAAATTTCATGCTACACGTGATTGACGAAAACAATACAAAATGTCACAGTGTGCGCTTCTGAAAAAGGAACTAGCAAAAATGGATTTTATCGTCAGATTTTAATCCTCACCTCGCTTTATTTTTTTGGAGTAGTATTTTATGGCAGCGCATTTTCCCACGTCTGGAAAAACAAGAAGAGACAGCTATGTCCAAGCTACTGATACAGCATCTATTTTACAGATAGAGTATTCTTCTTCTCTCCTTGCTGTAGCTCAATCAACACAAGAAAATCCAAGTGCGATCGTAACATCTGTTTCGGAAAGCACAGCGAGTATGCGTGCACCGAGAAGAGCTGTTTCTGATCAAATTAACTTATTTAATGCGGCAACAGATGCACAAAGGGTTGCTAGAACAAAGTTGTTAGGCGAAAGGTCAGGAGGACAAGCGGATTTAGACAGAGGTGGGTTACTCAGTAATGCGCATTGGCAACTGAGGCATCCTATGGGCTCTAGTCACTCTATTGTTCAAACTTGGGAAGAAGCGGCTCATCAAGCACAAGCATCAACGCGCAGTTCCTATGATGATATTTCTAGAAGTCTTCACGCTTCCTTCGCTTCATATGATAGTGAAGCTATAGAAGAAGTTAGAAATCAAAATGAGGAAAGTCTTAAAGCGGTGCTTGCGCTACTTACACAACAACTTAATACATCTTCAGTTCAATATTTCAGTACAGCAGCCAATGAAAATAATTGGAGTCGATGTCTGCTCCCTTTGCTCAATGAAGCAAAGCAATCTTCGACAAAAACCACTCGAATGCTCATAGCTGAAATAAGCGATTCATTTCGTGGTCCGCTGGCCTGCTTACAGTTAGCTAAAATATTTGTTTCCAACAAACCATCTGAAGCCGATCAAGAGGAAGTCATAATTGCTTTGATGAGTCGGCGCGCTTCAGATGAATCAATCATCTCTATGCAGCCAGAATCAACATTACAGGCCGCTCATGCCTTGCTATTTTTGACTCTCCCTAGGAATGATTTTTCCTGAAAGTGCTTCTAGCGAGAAGACGTATGGATGATTGTTTTGAATGAGTATTGATTAATTTAATTGACTTAAAAATTAACCTCGACAAAAACTTAACTATTTGGGTTTTTGTCGGTTTTTCTATGTATTTTTAGGAATTGTATTTTATGTCAGACATATCTGTAGCTTTGAATTGTGCCATCTGTCATTTGGAGGCGAGAGATAATAGCCCCTTATTTTTTTGGTCAGCTAGCGCTTTGGCCCATGTGAAATGTATAGAAAACGGCGACGCCACCGCTGCAAAAATTGTTGTTTCTACAGCGGGAGACATGAGATTTCCTACGGTAGATTCCGAAGTGTTCGAAGAACTGCCAACCAGGCGACGATCGACCAGTCTCTCTAGAAATGCTTCAGCATTAAAAGCAGCTGAGCAATACGGAAAAGCGCCGGCGACAGAAGAAGAGGCGAAGCCTATAAAACCCCCTTTACTCAGACGCAAAGGCGGATCACTGTCTAATCTGCCGACGCTATCCACAGAAGAAGAGAATTCACTTGTTTCAACAACGCAACCAAAGCCGATTCCTCGCGCTAAAAGTGCAGCTAACAGTCGATTGCCGTCGGTCACTTCTATCACTTCTATCGCAGAGGATCCTAATGAATAGAAAAATGATGTTCTAGCTTTGTATTTTGGAGGGAGGAGCTTATCTTAGGATTTTCTCTCTGAGGCTTTTTGGTAAACTAAACCGTTTTCTCTTCTTTATGTTTGCAGGTATCTTATTTATACGGCAACTTCAGTTGCGCCACTTTTACTTTTTCAAATTCTGGATCTTTATGCACAAGCACAGCGTTTTTTTGTATGGCAGTTGCTGCAATCCAAGCATCTGCTAAAGATAAGGGATAAGTAGCTTTAATTTTTGCAGCTAACTCCAATAAGTCCCTGGTTTCATCTACCCACAACATAGGTAAGGCCCTACACTGTTCATAAGCCAGTCTACCCTCAGATTCACCATCATCTTTCCAAACACGATAGTAAATCTCCATCAAGGTCATAAATGAGCCGTAAATGTTCACCTTGTTTTTCGCTGCTTGCCGCAATAAATTCGCCACATGATCAGCTCCAGGTTCATCATCCCTCAAGGTTAACAAGGCTGAAGTATCGAGAAGATATTGCTTCATTCCTGTGCTCTATCTTTTTTTCTTTCAATCAATAAACGCTGCGTGGCATCACCACGACCGCGACCACGAAATGCCGTAATTACATCTCTTGCTACAGGAATCACACGAATGACATTATCTTCGAGCAGCCATTCCAAGCTATCCGATGTGCTTAAACGAAAGTGTTTGCGAATTTCCGCAGGCACTACTGTTTGCCCACGAGCAGTAACGGTGCTTCTCATAGCTTAACCCTCTCACCCAGTGAATTACATTTCACTATGAATTGTAATTCAACTTTTGTTATTATGCCACCCATGTCAGCCCTGAAGTCTCAATCGATATCACCGAATTTCACACTTTATTTTTTACCAATTCCGCCACCACCAACGGATTGGCTAGGGTAGAGATATCACCCAATTGATCCAATTCACCTTCGGCAATTTTTCTTAAAATGCGTCGCATAATTTTTCCTGAACGAGTTTTCGGTAATTCCGGTGCCCACTGAATCACATCCGGTTTTGCAATAGCACCAATGACTGTTGCCACATGATTGATTAATTGTTTTTTTAATGTATCGTTGGCAGCGGTATTTTTCATTAGCGTCACATAAGCATAAATTCCTTGGCCTTTGATGGGGTGGGGATAGCCCACTACAGCTGCTTCCGCCACATTGGCATGCAATACCAAGGCACTTTCAATTTCTGCAGTTCCTAATCTATGACCAGAAACATTGAGCACATCATCCATGCGGCCAGTAATCCAATAATCACCGTCGGCATCGCGACGGGCACCATCACCGGTCGTGTAATAACCCGGGAATATTTGATAATAAGTAGAAATACAACGCGCATGATCGCCAAACACAGTGCGAATTTGACTAGGCCAAGATTTTTTAATCACTAATTGTCCTGCACCTTCACCCATAATTTCTTTGCCTTGCTCATTGAGTAACGCAGGTTGCACACCAAAGAACGGTTTCATCGCAGAGCCCGGTTTTAAATTAAACGCACCAGGAATTGGCGAAATCATAATTGCGCCGGTTTCGGTTTGCCACCAAGTATCGACAATGGGGCAACGACTATCGCCGACAATTTTGTAATACCAAAGCCACGCTTCCGGATTAATCGGCTCACCCACTGAACCTAATAAACGCAAAGAAGTTCGCGCAGTATTTTTTACGAGATCATCACCCAATGCCATTAAGGCGCGAATTGCTGTGGGCGCTGTATAGAAAATATTAACGCTATGTTTATCGACAATTTGCCAACAACGCGATGCCGTGGGATAAGTAGGAATACCTTCAAACATTAAAGTGGTTGCACCATTAACTAACGGGCCATAAATAATATAAGAATGCCCGGTCACCCAACCCACATCAGCAGTACACCAATAAATATCACCTTGTTGATAATCTAAAACATATTTATGCGTTAATGCGGCTTGCAATAAATAACCGCCGGTGGTGTGCAACACACCTTTAGGTTTTCCGGTGGAACCCGAGGTATATAAAATAAATAAAGGATCTTCAGCATCCATCATTTCTGCCGGGCAATCAGCGCTCACTTCATTGATTGCTGTGTGGTACCAAACATCACGATCGCTAACCCAATTTATTTCAGCGCCGGTACGACGGACAACTAACACAGTCTTGACTTGGGCGCATTCGGCTACAGCTTCATCCACATTATTTTTCAGTGGAATAGTTTTTCCGCCACGGACGCCTTGATCCGCAGTAATCACCAATTCGCACTGCGCATCAAGAATACGTTGCTTTAAAGATTCTGGTGAAAAGCCACCGAACACTACTGAGTGAATGGCACCAATACGTGCACAAGCCAACATGGCATAGGCCGCTTCGGGAATCATCGGCATATAAATACAGACACGACTGCCTTTTTTTATTCCATGGGCTTTTAACACATTGGCTAATCGACAAACCTGCTCGTGCAATTGACCATAGGTAATATGCAGCGATTCATTGGGATCATCGCCTTCCCAAATAATTGCTGTTTGATTTTTGCGTTGCGGTAAATGGCGATCAATGCAATTCACAGAAGCATTTAATTTTCCGCCAATAAACCATGCCGCTTGGCCTTTGGTTAAATCGGCTTGCATCACTTGTCGCCACGGTTTTTGCCAAACTAACATCTCCTGCGCGCGGGCGCTCCAGAATTGTTCTGGATTTTCTATCGATTCCGCATACCAAGTATGATATTGCTCGAGAGAAATATTCGCTGCCTGTTGGAAATGAGAGGAAGGTGGGTAGGTAATATCCATAAGAAATTCTCCTTTATTTTAACCCCACAATAAACCAAAAGGCACAGCCCATAAGCTTGGGCCAAAAGATACCAGATGCTCGCCAGAATATAACACCACAGCAACAAGTTTCTGCGCTGGTGGCAATTGTTTTTGAAACCAAATGAGGTGTTTAAAATCTTCTTTACCCACGGCTGAGCCTGCCTTTACTTCAATACCGAGCAAAGCACCATCTTCACGCTCCACTAAAAAATCAATTTCTCGCTGCTCACGATCGCGATAATGAAAAAGCTGGTATAAACCGTTACCTACATCTATTTGTGTCGCTAATTCATTAAAAATAAAAGTTTCAATTAATTTTCCACAACGATCTGGATGCAAACGCACTTGCTCTGTATTCCAGCCTAATAAAGCAGCCATCAAACCACAATCAGTCATAAATAATTTTGTCTGCTTACCTACCCGACCATAATCTGCCTTTGACCAAGGCCGTATACGCTCCACTAAATATAAAGTTTCTAACGCATTTAAATAGGATTCTAATGTCGGCCGCTGAATACTGAGACCTGTACCCATCCTCGTCAGATCCATGAATTTACTCGACCAAGCTGCCGCGATATTAATTAATTCACGCATAGCATCTTTGCGCTGAATATTGGCAATATCTTTTAAATCGCGCTCAACTAAAGCAGAAATAAAATCTCGATGCCAATTTCTTCGCGCTAAACCTTTGAATTGAATAGCTTCCGGAAATCCGCCCTGTATTGCCATTTCTATCATCGCATCTTTATTATGCACAACATGTTTTTCAGAACAATTTTGATTGAAAGCTTGCTCGAGAAAATGGGGAAGTTTTCGCTGCAGTTCACCTTGCGATAAAGGACGCAGACGAATATTGGCAATACGACCTGCTAAAGATTCTTGCACTTGCGGCAAGGATTGAATATTGGCAGAACCAGTCAGCAAATATTGACCGGGACGCGTCTCCTCGTCCACCGCTCGCTTGATCGCCGATAATAAAGTGGGCACGCGCTGAACTTCATCAATAATTAAAATCTTTCCGGAATGGGCAACAAAGCCCTGTGGATCATTACGTGCCGCCCCTAACAAAGTTACATCGTCCAACGTTAAATAAGGCAACTGAGCTGAAGCAAGACTACGGGCCAAAGTAGTTTTGCCGCACTGCCGCGGCCCGCTCAATAGCACAACTCGCCGAGTAGTTAGCGCCTGTTCGAGAGTAGCCTGTTGCCAACGAGCATAGGGTTCAGCCATAAAAATAGATCCGCGATTTTACTAATGAAGTGCCCGCGATTTTACTAATCCAGGAGCCGCGATTTTACAAAAGCTAAAGTTCCAGCAGCCTATTCAGGCTGCTGAACACAGCCCTTAAGATACTGATTAAAGGCTGATCGGAGGAGTTCTTTGTATTCTTGCAGCATATATTATACCTCCCCCCAAACGGGGCATATCTTGGTGAATTAATTCGGATAAAATCCGCCTGTAATTAATATTCGCGTTAGTCTAAACCGCATATTGGAAATGGCAAAGCGTAATCCAATTAAACGACGCAATGCTTTAGCGCTAAATTTTCTCGATTCAGTTCCAGATTCGGGCAGACACATAGGTCTGTCCCTGCATTCGGTAATTTGATATACCTT
>JAHFSE010000178.1 GCA_023265895.1 Gammaproteobacteria bacterium | reverse complement strand
GTTATAACTTCTTCATCAGAAAAACTTAACTCAGCATGATTTGTCATGCGAAGACAGTAAGCACAAAGATTTTTTTCATACTCATTGCATATAAAAAGGTATAGTGATATTAATTCGCTCTTCCAGTCCATCAGGAATTCTCCTAACTTCGTCAAAAGTGGTGTGAATTCTACTCGATGGATTGGCTTCTTTATATTTCAGCTCTTAATTCGTATTCTATAACTTTTCAACACTTAGATCATACGAATTGCATATATCTTGATAGGCTCGGACTCTCTTGATTTTACCATCGCTTAACTCCACTACCTGCATGCACTTCCTTAAAGTAGTGAGACGATGCGCAATAATAAGAACTGTAAGATCTTTGCTGAGGTCTTCAATAGCATCCATAACCGCTTGTTCAGTTTCATTATCCAATGCACTTGTAGCTTCATCAAGAACAATGACACTGGCCTGCTTATATAAAGCTCGCGCAATACCAATACGTTGACGCTGCCCACCAGACAGTCGAACTCCACGCTCACCTACCAGCGTTTCATATTTATCCGGCCAAGATTCAATCGTATTTGCAAGCTGAGATTGTGATGATGCACGACAGACGCGATCAAAATCAATTTGATCCTTAGGAATACTAAAAGCAATATTTTCTGCAATGGTCGCGTCTGTTAAATAAATTGACTGGGGAACATGAGCAATATGACGCCACCAGCAAGCAGAATTACTCTCGTTAATAGGCTGGCCGTCGACACTCAACACACCTGAGATAGGAGTAAGCAAACCCATAATAATATCGAGCAATGTACTCTTTCCACTACCTGTGACACCAATAAAACCCACCCGACTGCCTTTAGCAATAGAAAGATTAATATCGTTTAGAATTAAAGGAGTATTATCTTGATAACGAAAGCTAATGCCTTTTAAATCAATACGTTGATCAAAGGCTAAAGATTTATCAATAGCGATATTCTCAGGCATGGGTTGATCAAGAAGCTCAAGCGTATCCTTAAGAGAAAACAACCCACCATGCATAGCAGACCAAGCACCGTAAGCCTGTTGCAATATAGGTAAAAGTCGTTGAGCACCTAAAGCCAACGCACCAAGAATAGGAATAATATTTTTTGCATTACCTTCTGGCTGAGAAAAAATATAAGCAACCGAAGCAATTAACACGATACCTAAGCTTTCAATCACATAACGAGGGCTTGCGCCAATAAAAAAGCTGCGCCCTTGGGCCTCGCGCAGAAGTAAATCAGTTTTACGATAAATTTGGCAATATGCAGGCTGGCTGCTGTCAATCAAAACATCCCTAATAGCACCGAGGCCTTCTTGCAGAATCTTAATTAACTGATTAGATTTACGCGCAGCACTCTCACTATCTATCGCTAACTGACGGCGCGTAAGAAGAATAATTCCAATATAGATTAGACCAAATCCACCGAGTATGACTAAAGCGATAATAGGGTTTACTGCCAGCAGAACAGCTAACACAGCAACAAGCATAATCATTGAGCTAACAAAAGTCAGAGCTGGCACCACAATTGAGTAAATGACGTTATTGGCCTTTGTTGATATAGCGCTAATAATTTCACTGCTATTTCTGGCTACATGTATAGCGTAAGGCTGATACAAAGAGCGCTCATAGATATGCCCACTTAAATCGGCACCAATCGCAAAGGAGATTCGCGTACTGAAGAAAAGCAGAAGCAGGCGCAACATGCCTGCAGTAATTGCAGCTACAATAAAAATTAAAGTAAGAGAAAATAATACTTTACTGGAAGGAATAAAATGAAAGTAATGGGAAAAGAAATGAACCACAGATAATGATAACCCCTGATCGGGAGCAATCAATATAGAGAGGAAAGGCAGCACAGCACCAATGCTAAACATTTCAGCAAAAGATGCGACCATCATTAGCAAAAGCAATAATACAAGCTGCGTCTTCCGACCAGATTCAAGATGCCCCCACAAGCGCTGCAACAAAAGAGATACGCTCAACGAAGAATCACTCACCGAGAGAAAGCCTTGATCGAATAAAGACCACAATCAATCCGATAAAACCACCCAACAATCCACCAATGATAACCATCATGCTTCGCTTTGGCCTACTTTTCATCTCCGGCGCTACAGGCGGATCAATATACTCAAACACATAATCCTCCTTGCCTTCCGCAAACATTACCGTTTTAATTTGCTCTTGAATTAACGAATAGAAAACATTTTGAAAATCCACTATCCCCGTTTTTTGGGCTTGATCTTGTAGGTAATTAATATTTTTCTGCGCCTGATTAATATCTTTTTCGCGCAGCGTTGCATTAATTTCTTTGACCAACAAACCTACCCACTGCTGGGCTAATACAGGAGATAAAAACTCAACCGACAAATTCACATAAGTAGTTTGTTTATCTTGTGAGGCATTCATCACAGAAGAAAAAGCTTTGTAAATTTGCTCATCAGTGGGATTTCTGTCGAGCCATTTTTTAGTTTTTATATCATATACATCAGAATTAATTTCCAACCGATGCGTTTTTGGATTCCATTTCTTTGCTGCCATTAACGGCACAACTAAATTATTTTTTTCAACAAACTCAAGAATGAATTTTCTCGATTTCAAAATTTGCAGAGCCAGACCGGTTTTATCTGCACCACCACCGCCCCCCAAATTGACACCTGCCAAAGCAGCCAAGCCACCTAAAGATCCAGACAATTTACCCTGGCCGTCAGCAGAAACAGGCGCCAATAACGCAGTGGATTTATAATAATTCGGTTGTGATAAAGCGAAAACAACGGCTATCAAGGCTGCAATAAAAGTGCAACTTATAATAATCCATTTACCTGCCCAAATAATTTTCCACAACTCGAGCAAATTAATTTCATCATCGTGATGATTGTTTTCACCCATACCCATCATACCAGGTGGGAAGGCGTAGATGATTTGGGGGGATTGTTGTTGGGTGGGATCAGTCATAAAAATTTAGCCGCCTTCATTTCCTATCCAACCCTGCAATCTATCGCGAATCTCTTCTTCGGTTGGCAGCAAATTTTGGTACGCAGCTGGCAGGCATGAAGTCAAACTATAGGTAGCAATACCTATG
>JAHFSE010000070.1 GCA_023265895.1 Gammaproteobacteria bacterium | reverse complement strand
GGCTGATCGCATCACACCTGAAGACACACAATTATTTTATGAAATTACCGTGATTGGTCGTCGCGATTTAACGCTGGGTCCAGATCCCCGAACGGCGATGGAAATGGTATTGTTGCGTTTATATTTATTTAAACCAGAAACAATTCAGAAAATAGTGATGCCAGAAGTATCATTATCTTCCCCCGCTCTATTGCCAGAAAAAACTTTACAGGCATGCGTTGAGTCAACATCTCCAGTAGCACCGATGATTCATCAGCCCCCTGAGGCATGGTCTGAACTATTGGAACACTTGCCATTGCAAGGTGGTAGTTTGAATTTAGCGCGGCATTGTGTATTAGTTAATAAAACAGAACAGGAATATCTTTTTTCCCTAAGTCCAGCGTATGAAATGCTTAAAACGTCACAATCAATGCAAAAATTAGAAGCGGCATTGCAAGATTATTTGGCGATGCCGATTAAAATAAAAATAGAGCTTATTGCATCTCAGCAAGCAACACCCATGCAATTACAGGCCAATCAACAAGCGGCGCGATTGCAAAATATTACTGAGCAAATACAGCAAGATCCCTTTGTGCAGCAGTTAAGTGAAACTTTTTCCGCTACTATTATTAAAAATGGTATTCAGCCTAAGTCTAAATAATTCATTCTTTAATTCGATATAAAAATTTCATGAGGATAATGAACTGATGAAAAATGCATTTGGTGATTTAATGCAAAAGGCGCAACAAATACAAGAGCGCATGAAAAACATGCAAGAAGAATTAGCTCAATTACGGCATATGGGTGAAGCGGGCGCAGGCTTAGTCACTGTTACCATGACAGGGCGTCATGATGTGATTAAAGTTCATATTGATCCGAGTTTACAGCAAGAAAATTTGACTATTTTAGAAGATTTAATCGCTGCTGCAGTGAATGATGCAGTTCGCAAAATAGAACATCGTAATAAAGAAAAATTGGCAAGTATGACAGATGGAATGCCTTTACCTTTTGATTTTAAAATGCCGTTTTAGGTTGCCTCATGATATTTTCTCCCAGTATTCAATCTTTAATAACAGCGTTGCAATGTTTACCCGGTGTGGGACCAAAATCTTCACAAAGAATGGCATTGCATTTGTTAGGTAGAAATCGATCCGCGGCAGCTGTGCTTGCAGAATGCATTTCAATTGCACTCGATAAAATAGAGAACTGTCATATTTGCCGTATTTTTTCAGAGGAAACGATTTGTCCTTTATGTGCAGATGCAAGGCGCGACGAGAAAATTTTGTGTATTGTAGAAAATCCCGCTGATTTAATCGCCTTAGAGCAAGCGAGTGTTTATCGGGGAAAATATTTTGTTTTGATGGGGCGGCTTTCGCCACTGGATGGATTAGGTCCGGAAGCTTTAGGTTTTCCTTTATTAAAAGAGCGTTTACAGCAAGAGCCTATTGAAGAAGTTATTTTGGCAACTAATTCAACCATGGAAGGTGAAGCAACGGCGCATTATTTAATGGCAATGATTAAACAAATTAATCAAAATAAATTCGATGCGTCGATTAAAGTCAGTCGTATTGCTCATGGTGTACCCATGGGAGGAGAATTAGAGTTAATTGACGGAAATACATTGGGGTATGCATTACAAGGACGTATTGCGCTTTAGCATCGAGTTTATAGGAGATTTTTCTGATTGTGACTGCTTCTAAATTATCAGCCCATCCCTTATTGATTACTGATACGACAGCGTTAACAACATTATGTACGCGCTGGTCTCAACAATCGGTTATTGCCCTGGATACCGAATTTGAGCGATCAAGAACTTTCTATCCTAAATTAGCACTCATTCAATTAGCAGAATCAATAGAACAGCCGCATCAATATTTATTAGATGCATTGAATCTTCCAAGTATTTCTGTTTTAGCAGCATTATTAGAATCCACAAATATCACTAAAGTATTTCATGCCTGTCAGGAAGATTTGGAAGTATTTTCTGTAGTCAATATCGCTACAAAAAATATATTTGATACTCAAGTAGCGGCTGCTTATGCAGGAATGGGAATGCAGCTGAGTTATCAAGCTCTGATAAAAAAAATATTGAATATTGAAATTACTAAAAGTGAAACGCGAACCAATTGGTTGCAACGTCCCCTCACAACGGCACAATGTATTTATGCTGCGGAAGACGTCCAATATTTGTTGCCTTGTTATGAGGCCTTATCTGATCAGCTTCGACAGCTTGGACGTTTAGAGTGGGTATTAGAAGAAAATAAAATGTTGAGTCAAAATAAAAAAGAGCCATCACCTGAAGCCTATTACTTAAGTTTGCATCAAGCTTGGTATTTTAATCCTCAACAAAGCATGGTGCTTAAAGTGTTATGTGCTTGGCGAGAAAATTATATTCGTAGCCATGATGTGCCAAGATCCTTTGTATTTAAAAATAACGAGGCTTTGGCAATCGCAGAAAAAATGCCGCAGGCTCCAAAGGAATTAGAAGGGATACTAGGGCATCAACATCGAGGCTTAAAATATACGGAAATCTTATTGGCTCTAATCCAACAAGCGGTGAAATCCATTCAGCAGGGTGAAGTTGCTTCCTCTGTCATTCGTCCTGTGGTGACGCAAAAACAATTTAAATCTCTATTCTCTATATTAAAGAATCAAATTATGCAAATTGCACAGCAACTAGGATTACCAGAATCATTAGTGTTATCGCAACGATTATTAGAAAAATTAGTGAATCTTCTGGTCATCCATGATCGCGAAACAATAAATGATCAGTTGCCAGAAGTATTTAATGGTTGGCGATATAAGATTGTTATTGTGCCATTAATGGTTATTTTTTATCGTTGGCAAGCAGAGAATGCTGGGTCATTATGAATGATTCTATTTTCATCAAACTCCCCCTAACCCCCCTCTTCATCTGGAGAGGGGGGATAAAGCGAAATCCCCCTCTTTTTTTAAAGAGGGGGTAGAGGGAATTAAACACTTAAATTGAGGATACTGAAATGCAAGATTCCGTATTGACGTTACAAGAAACTCAGTGGGTGTGGATAATTTATTATTTAGCTGCCACAAGTTTATGGTTGTTGACAGCATGGCTGCTGAATTACCAACGTTTCTTATGGTCATCCATCAGTTTTTTGGCGCTGTTAGCAGGTTTGTTTTATACCCCTTGGTTTATTTCAGATCAGGCTTCTGATATGGCGCCGGCATTTATAATTTTATTATTTAATCTTTTGGGAGACGGGCAGCAATCACCCTTAAAGTTGATGATGCCAATTTTTCTTATTTTCTTCCTCACATTTTTATTATTAAGTTGTTTGCTGGGTTTCATGCGCCGAGGACGGCGTTAATGATGAATCAGAGTAAATTATATTGCATTGTAATCTTGGGGTGGCTTGGGTTATCGGGAATGCCCGTATATGCAAACTCGGTAATTACACATGATGTTCGAGTGCTGATTGATGTCTCTGGGAGTATGAAATATAGCGATCCGGCCGCCATGAGAATTCCAGCTTTAAAACTATTTTTTAATTTATTGCCTAACCAACAGGGTATACAAGCGGGCGCGTGGATGTTTGCTGAAGATGTACATAAATTGATAGAAGTAGCGCCAGTGGATTCAACATGGAAAAATAAAATAGACAATAAAGTCACTGAAATTCATTCTAATGGTTTATTTACGGATATCGGGCAAGCTGTTCATGTGGCGACAGCAGATTGGTTGATTTCTAATAAAAAAGTACAGAGGGATTTAGTTTTATTAACAGACGGTGTTATGCAAATTTCCGAAGATCCACAGGTTAACGAACAATTGCGGCATTATTTATTGACCAGTCAATTACGTGAACTAAAAGCAAAAGGTATTCGTATTCACACCATTGCGCTTTCGGCAAATGCAGATCAAGATTTATTACAAACCCTTTCGTTTCAGACTCAAGGTGTTTTTTCTGCAGTTTACGATGCGAAAAATTTAATGATGACCTTTGTTCGTTTTATAGATGCGATTATTGGGCAGAATCAAATTCCATGGATAGGCAATACATTTAAGATCGATTCAAGCGTTCAGCAATCTACTTTATTATTATGGCACCCGCCTAATAGCAAACAGCAAATCATCTTAAAAACACCTGAAGGTAAACAGCTGACTCAAAAATCGAAAGAAGTATCAGCATGGGATCACAACGATATTTATGATTTGATTAGTTTAAAAAAACCTTCAATAGGTATTTGGCGAGTTCTAGGTCCTCATATTGATATAGATAATCGTATTATCATTGAGAGTAGTTTAAATATTATGTTGCGGGGTATCTCTCATGATCTCCTGTTATTTCAACCAAAAACGCTTGAAATTGCGTTAATGAAAGAGAGTCACTTGGTGAGTGATTCTA
Source organism: Gammaproteobacteria bacterium (assembly GCA_023265895.1). GTDB lineage: Bacteria > Pseudomonadota > Gammaproteobacteria > Pseudomonadales > JAHFSE01 > JAHFSE01. The sequence continues at coordinate 7,578 of JAHFSE010000070.1, read as the reverse complement.
AGTTATTTTCTCAACTCACTGTGCAGTTGAAAAAGCGGCAGATTCAAACTGGCCAACGTTGGCGTACGATATTATATTCATCCGCGCATGACGCTGCGCCCCCCAATAAAGCTACATTTTTGTATCAACAATTGGGTAATACGGTGCTACCAGGAAATTATGAAATATCCGCTGTGATCGAAGGTAAAGATTTTGCGCGTAAAAAAAGCCAACCGATTATTTTTCATGATCAGTTAGTGACGTATCAGATAAAACAACAGAAACAGAAAACAAAAATAGTTTATCAGATACATCTCATACCGATTGCTGGCATGTTATCTCCAAAGACAATGAAACTAACAGCTGAAATAAAACAATTTAAAGCAAGGCAATTGCTGAAAACTGTTCATCTACACATGGACCCAAATTGGTTTCTCAATCTACCTCTATTAAATTCAAATGAAACTTATCAATTAAGCTTTCATTTTCAAGGTAATATGGCAAATGGTCAGCCCATTGATTGGATACAGCCTGCTGTTTGGCTCAATTATCAAGGTACAATCATCTCTTCGCAGTTGAGCTCTGAGCTATTACATAAACCTATAAATCGTCCATCTTTATATGAACAAAAAATACAGGAAAATGCCTCAGAATATTCCTTCTGGATTATTTTGTTATGGAGTATCTTCATTATTTTAAATAGTTGCTTGGTTGTTGTGGCGTATAGAATTTATCGCCGAATATTATGGACAGAGCAAGTTGCTTTTTCTAAATCAATGGCAGAGATTGAATCGTAAAAGATTTTTATCTCTAAACAGCCGTTGCGAGGCGGACTCTGTTTTTGGTGAGTAATTTGTTAATTGAGTGAGCAGGTAATGGTTTGGAAAGAAAATATCCTTGAGCTTTTGTGCAATGCATTTTTTTCAGGCGATCATATTGCTTGCGAGTTTGAATGCCTTCAGCTGTGACTTCCATATGCTGATGTTTAGCTAACAGAATAATGCTTTGGACGATGGCTAGATCTTTTTGGCTATAATGCATTCGTTGAATAAAAGCGCCATCAATTTTTATCGTATCAATGGGAAACCGATATAAATAGCTTAAGGAAGAATATCCGGTTCCAAAATCATCTAAGTGTACACCGATATTAAATTCAGATAATTTTTTGAGCACTGCTAATGTGGGCTCACTGTCTTCTAATAATGCGGTTTCGGTAATTTCCATATTCAGAGAGCCTTGACGAATTGGATACTCTGAGAGTAATCCAGCAAGACGATTGACCAGATTACCATGTAGGATTTGGCTACAGGAAGCGTTGATGTTCATGCTGAGAGTTTGTGTTGGAAATGTTTTTTGCCACTGATGCAGTTGCGCAATGGCCTGGCTCAGCACCCAATCATCAATCGTTTTTAATAGGCCAATGTCTTCAGCAATACTCAAAAAATGATCTGGTGTGAGTAATCCTTTCGTTGGATGCAGCCAACGTACTAATGCTTCAAAACTAATGATGCGTCCCGTTTCAAAATCAATAATGGGTTGATAGAAAACTAACAGTTGTTGTTCCGTGATTGCTCTGCGTAGTTCGTTTTCCAAACTGAGCAAGGTATGCGCGCGTTCTTGCATGCTTGCATCAAATAAAACATAACAACTGTGACCAGCGGACTTTGCGTGATAAACAGCTGTATCGGCATCTCTCAAAAAATCTTCTGGCGTATGGTGTGTACCTTGTTTTAGCGAAATACCAATGCTGGCATGACAGAATAAACTGTGCTCAGCCAAGGTAAAGGGGCGAGCTAAGGCTTGTTGTAATCGTTGTGCACATTGTGTGGCTGCTTTCTCTGTTCCAATATTTTCAAGTAGCACGACAAATTCATCACCACTAAAACGTGCTAGCACATCGTGAGGGCGTAAGTGATCGACCAAGCGGCGAGCAATAGCCTGAAGTATTTTATCTCCAGTGAGATGACCTAAGCTGTCATTGATTAATTTAAATCGATCTAAATCAATAAATAAAACTGCGGTCATTCGTCCCTTGTCATCTGTTGCGCGATCTAACGCAGACTGTATGAGGGTATTAAACAATACTCTATTAGGCAGTCCAGTTAATGTATCGTGATGGAGTACATGATTGAGTTGTTTTAATAGATTTTTTTTTTGTTTATAGGCGCAACCAATGATGCCGCTGAGTAGTAAGGTCGCAATACTGAACATTGCAATCAGCAAGGGTGTATTCATAGTGACTCAATTATTTTTTAGGGGTTATGAGAGACAACAAGATACTGCAAGGTGTGGTCGAAGGCAGGGTACGTCAAAAGTTGTAATGATGTCTAGCGTGCTAGGTTAATTCAGTGATTTTTTAAATGCATTTTTATTTTTCAGGTATTTTTCTACAGTTCGTTACTGAAAGCCAACTCATTGGTTGAGTTATCTATAACTGACTTATGACAGAATAAAGCTCCATATCGAAAGGAGTCACGATTATTTTATTGCAGGTGAAGGATTCATCACGATTTTAAAATGCGGCCTATTTTTTAGTTACGGAATGTAACAAGCCTATGAAGAAATTAATGGTGAAACGCGTATTGATGATGCTACTAAGTGGGCTATGTCTGCTGAGTTTGAGCAGTGCATCCGCAGCATTAGTTTGGCAAAGAACATCGTATGACCATTATTCAAACGATGAGCCATTAGAAGAAGTGTTGGGAAATTTTTCTTACGTAACCGGTGTCCCGGTGACATTGAGTGAGCAAGTAAAAGCCAAAAGCGCTACTCTGAAAGTAAATGGTCATTTTCAAAATATGACGGCTGCGCAGTTTTTAACTCGACTGAGCGGTATGTATCGATTGGTTTGGTATTTTGATGGGAGCACCTTATATATTAATCACAGCGATGAATTGCAGAGTGAATTACTGCATTTTAAAGCCAGTGAAATTATAGATATTAAAAAAGCTCTTATAAGTTTAAATGTTTGGGATAATCGCTTTAGTTGGCGTGTTATTCCCGATCGTAATTTATTATTTATTTCGGGTCCACCTCGCTATATCGAATTGATTAAAGAAGTTTCTACTTTGCTTGAAAAAAGCGGTCCGCGTACTCAGAAAGGCCCAGATGAATATGAAGTACGTGTTTTTCAATTAAAATATGCCTGGGCTGATGATCGGACTTTTAGTAGTAGAGGCAAATCTACCGTTGTGCCAGGTATTGCATCTACCATCAAAAATATTCTAGGTGCTGGTAGTAATAATATTAAAATTAAAGACAGCAGTAAAAATTCATCGTCTGAATTAAGTTCTGTGTTTGGTAGTATTGGTGTCACAAGCTCAGGGCAGCCTGCTGATTTACCCAGTGTGAGCACAGCGCCAATAGAAAAAAAATCAGCTCCAGCGCCTACGCCAACAGAAGATGCTTCAGCAGTCGTGAACTCCGCAGCTTATATCGAAGTAAATTCACAGCAGAATGCGGTAGTTGTTTATGATTTGGCTTCACGCATGCCGTTATATGAACAATTAATTAATTCGCTTGATATTTCTGTTGAGCAAGTAGAGATAGAAGTTTCTATTGTTGATATTAGTACAGATCATTTGTCGGAATTAGGCATTGATTGGCAGAGTAAAGGCAAAAATGGCCAGTTTAGTTTTGGTGATGTGAGTCGTATTTCAGAACAAAGTACCGATGGTTTATCCCATGTATTTGGTAGTACGGGATCTTCTACTATTTTAGGTAGCGCTAATTATTTTATTGGTAAAGTTCGTCTGTTGGCAGAATCCGGTGATGGGCAGATTTTATCTCAACCATCCGTGATTACCTTAAATAATGTCGAAGCCGTGATTGATAATAGTACGACTTTTTATTCCAAGCTTTTGTCTGAAAGAGCTGTTCAATTGGTGCCTGTGACTGCGGGCTCTGTTTTAAATGTAACACCACGAATTATTCGGGATAACAAGAAACGTTTTGTGAGTTTGGATGTCAGCATTGAAGATGGTCAGGTATTATCTGCACAAGTAGATGGTTTGCCTCAAGTCAGTAACAGTACCATCAACACACAAGCGATTGTGGGTGAGAACAGTAGTTTGTTAGTGGGTGGTTATTATCGAGATGTGAGTAAAAAAGATATTCATTCGGTGCCTTTCTTGAGCAAAGTTCCCTTGGTTAAGTATTTGGTTAGGAACGAGGCAAAATCTCATAGCAAAGTAGCGCGATTATTTATGATTACGCCGCGTATTATAGAAAATATCACTACTCAAAAAACAGCGGATCAAATCTATAAAGAAATTACCAGTAAAAGCTTTGGCGATAGTCATCTGAACTATCAGCCACCGAGTTTTCATGCCTTGGATGTTAATAAAAATCCAAAATCAGATCTTAATATTTATGACTAATAAAAAAGCGTGTTAATGCTTTGCCTTTAAACTCTTTAAATAACCATTCAATTGATCTGTTGCTTCTAATCGGTTGGTAACCTCTAGTTTTTTATAAATATTATGAGCGTGTAGCTTAATCGTTCCCACGGATCGACGTAATGTGAGCGCGATCTCATCATTACTTAATCCTTCTGCGATCAATCCAAGAATTTGCTGCTCTCGTTTGCTGAGCTGCGCGACAGGATGAATTTCTTGTATGTGCGATGTGGCGTTCTCTAATGGCTGCGTTATTTTTTCAATCAGATGTTGTAAGGAAGGCGTATTAATATTTTTTAATAGCGTAAGCACGCTTGGATGTTGTTGTGTGATCAGGCCATAAAATTTTTTGTGTGAACACCACTCTAGTTCAATCGTTAAGGCATCTAGTGTAGTGCCATATTTTTCTTGATGAAGCTCTGCTAAATAGAATACTGCAGTGACTGATAATATTTGGTTTTGATCATTTTTCCCTTTCTTATATAGCCGTGTCAATGCATCGTATGCTTGTTGTTTTTCTCCCTTATTTTGTAATAGACGCGCCTCTATCAATTGGTGCCAGCCTGCTAAAGGTGCTTGTATAAATGTTGCTTTATTATTGTCAGGTAGCGGCCAATTAAAATTGCTTTGATCATGATTTAAATCTCTCCAAGATAATAATGTTTTACTATCCATATCAATCATCAAATAGTCTGCGCACAAGCAAGCTTCCATGGCTTGAATTTTTTCAATTTCATCTCGAGTGATATTTAATCTGCTTTGACTAAGTTGCCATTTCATATGACACAAGTGCCATTCATATTCATAGAGCAAATGGTTCATTGACAAACTTTGATCTAAGCAAAAGCGAGTTTGTTGTAGTAAATCGTATGCAATATTGAGTTCTCCCTTCATTAAATACCAAGGAATCAATGTGAGTTGCATGAGTAGGGTTAAGGGAAAAGCGTTGTTGCTAAAAAAAGAGCTGTTATCAATAAACTGCTGAGCTTGTATCAGGGGCGTATAGTGTCCGCTGAGTTGGCAGGATTTTCCTAAGAGAATGAGAGCATGTAGAAGCAGCTGTGAATTTTTTGTTTGAATGGTTTTATTAATGAGTTGGTGGATGGTTTCTTGAGCTTGTTGAATCCTTTGATGGCTCAAATGAAGCGTTGCCATAATGATAAGCCACGCTTCTGTTGGCGCATGGGTTGCAATATTTATTTCTACCAGCCAAGATTGATTACTTTCTTTTTCTAAGGAAGAATTTCCTAATGCTTCTATGGATGGTTTTGAATAAAGGTCAAAATCTGTTTCATTTAAAGAAGCTAGAAAATTTTGGATGGCATTTTTTTCTATATCATTCGTTAAATTATTACGTTTTAAAATTGAGATTAATTGTTTGCAAGCGGAGCGATTCTGATTGGCAAGAGAAAATAATAACATGTCTTCAATCAGTGTTTCATGTTGTATGAAATCGGTAGTTTCTATATTGCATAATAACCAATCCGTTATATGTAATTGGTCAAGGCATTCTAAAGAAGAAAATTGTTGCTCAATCCAACGGACTATTGAGTGATGATTCTCGCAGTCTAATAGTGCAATATAAGCGTCAACAGATAATTGAGTTTCCAATAAAGAAAAAATAAATGCTGCGTCTATGGTAGTTTTCTGAGTGGTTTTTTTTTCATGCTGTTGCGCTAAAAAAAATCTTAAAATAGGAGGGTGGTCATGGATAAAAGATAGATTTTTTTCTTCATAAGATAATTCAGGATAAACTTTTTCAGCAATAAACGCGTTCAAATTGGCTTGATCTTGCATGAACGCAATCGGATCTATTTTATTGGGTAGCGTCGATTGTAATAGTAGTTGCGTGAGCGCTGGCCAGCCTTGTAAAAAATAATAACAATATTGAGAAATAACCAGCCAATGATCGATGGTGAGTTGCGTGTGCCATGGAGATTGTTTTAATAATTGGTTGATTTCAGATTTTGAAAAGCGCAGAGCTTGGGTGTCGAGCAATAAAGTGTGTTTTTTAGCAAATAGCGGGGACCATATTTTAGGAGGTTGATTATGCGATATAACAATGAAAGCCACCCGAGATAATGCATTAAAAAACGACAGCAACAACTCGTTAAGCTGAGCATTTTCTGCCTTGTGATAATGATCTAGCACCAAAATGAAAGGCGTATTCTCCTGCGTTATTTGTTGGATCTGATGTAATAAAGATTCAACGCAATGATGGGTTTTTTCTAAAGTGAGCCAGAGATAGGGTGTGGTTTGTGCGTGGAGCCAAGCAGCGACTGTCCAAGATTTACCATAACCTGCCGGTGCAGACAAAAATGTTAATCCTTGGTGGCCATAGGTTTGCAGTAGAGGTTCTAGTGTGGCTCGCGAAATATATTTTGAGTTGGGTGGTAATGCTGAAGTATTGGCATGCATAATTAATGTAACTGAGTGGGCTGATTAAAAAGGTACAGATTGTATTGAAGCATCAGATGAGTTTACCGCTATCATTATTACAAATGGTAAATAAAATCAAACCATTGGTGAATATAAAGCTTGATAGGATTCCTGCTCATAGAGTGTATGCTGAATTGCTTTAATTTCATTTTGTGGATTAGGGATCCTGTTATGAAGCAACTGCCTTTAGAACAAATGATGGCGGATAGATTAGGGGTTGCTCTGTCGGGCAGTGAAGGTCAATTCATTGAGTTGATTGTTGATGCGCGTTATGCCGTCGTATTGGAGTTTAGTCGAGAAGATGTCGTTTTTTTGGCGAAGTTAATATCATTACCCGTCAATGCCGAGCAGCAGGTAGCATTATTACGACAAGTAGCAGGCGTTCGCTTTAAATTGGCTCGTGTTTGCCAAGAGCAGATTTATTTTGATGTAAAAGACAATGGATTAATGGTGCGGCGGATACTGAAGCGAGTACAGGCAAGCCTGCCTGTACTTGAAACACAATTACAAAATTTCTTGAATACATTGCAATATTTTAAAGAAATGCTTGCACCTTATGAGGCAGGCTCATGAGCGCATGTCGTATAATGTAGTGTTGTTGTATAGAAACTTTATCGAGAAAACTGATGTCTAGTCCTCGTTTGATTCTGAAAATTTTTTCCGGCAATTACATGGGCTCCGAGTTAGAGCTTGCTGATACCAGTTATCTCATGGGGCGATCTTTAGATTGCGATATTACGGTGGATGATGATCAATTAGCGGA
>JAHFSE010000069.1 GCA_023265895.1 Gammaproteobacteria bacterium | reverse complement strand
AAGGCGGCACTTTATTTTTAGATGAAATTGGTGATATGCCTTTGCATATGCAGGTAAAAATTTTGAGAGTATTGCAAGAGCGGACCTACGAACGGGTGGGAAGCACTAAAACTTTAACAGCGGATGTTCGTATCATTGCTGCAACTCATAAAAATTTAGAAACAGCGATTGAAAATAATCAATTTAGAGAAGATTTATATTATCGATTGAATGTATTCCCTATTGAAATGCCGGCATTGCGCGAGCGCCGAGAAGATATTCCTGTTTTATTAAATGAATTAATTGCACGCATTGAAAGTGAAAAGCGCGGCTCATTGCGCTTTAGTGCTGCGGCAATCATGGCGCTATGTCGCCATGATTGGCAGGGCAATGTTCGTGAGTTAGCTAATTTAATTGAGCGTTTAGTCATTACCCACCCCTATGATGTTATTGGCGTCAATCAACTGCCTAAACGTTTTCAGCATGTGGAATTAGATGAATTAATTGAAGAGGAAAATGTAGTCGTAGAGAAATTCTCCGCTGAACTACCAACCTTCGATTTAAATACCGAGTCTCTAGCATTATTGCCGGTTAATGGTCTTGATCTTAAGGAGTATTTAGGCAATCTAGAATCTAGTTTAATTCGCCAAGCATTAGAAGATTGCAATGGTATTGTTGCTAGAGCTGCAGATCGACTAAAAATTAGAAGAACAACATTAGTAGAAAAAATGCGTAAATACGACATGTTAACGCGCAGTAAATGGGCTGCTGCGATAACGGAATAAATTAGATTGTATCAATAAAAAATACCAAGCCTATTGATTTTATGCCGCAATCAATGGGCGTTTTTATTTTTAGGCATGAGGATTGCATTTTTACTTCGCATCATCAAAAAAATGTCATTGCATGCTGAGTGATTTTCCTATGCCATGAGATAAAAAAGGTTATTGCGGAAAATATATGGCAATCTTAACTGAGATAGAAACCGATCAAGGCAATATACAAAAGACTTTGTGTCAAGCATTCGATACTTTTTCTCATTTGTCTCAACAATTAGTTGATTCTAATCAATCGCTCCATATTCAATTACAACAACTCAAAAATCGTTTGCAAGAAGCTGAGCAACAACGATTGCAAGAAATGGTTGATAAGGTACAAATTTCTGATCGATTTGAAAATCTACTGGATATATTACCTGCAGCTATCATTATTTTAGATGAAACAGGAAAAGTATCTCAGAGTAATCCATCTGCTCATGAGTTATTAGGTTTCAATACGATTCATCTATCTTGGGTAGAAATTATTCAAACTTGCTTTTCTCCCAGATTAGATGATGGTCATGAAATTTCGCTTAAAAATGGTCGAAAGATTAGTTTGCAAACGCGTTCTTTAGCAAATGGTTTAGGTCAAATAATCGTAATGCATGATCTGACAGAAACACGATTGCTACAAGAACAATTAAGCAAACAAAAGCATTTATTAGAGTTGGGTAAAATGACTGCAGCGTTAGCTCATCAAATTCGAACACCACTTTCCTCAGCAATGCTTTATGTTTCTCAAATGGAATCTGAATTATTATCGGATGAAAAAAGAATTGAATTTTCTCATCGAGTGATGGGAAGTCTTCAACATTTAGAGCAACAAATAAAAGATATGTTACTATTTACTCGCTCAGAAATTCCTCTTAGTCATTCGATTCGTTTAGGTGAATTTTTTAGCCAATTGAAAATCACAATATCGCCTATATTGGAAAAAACAAATGCATATCTAATACTAGAAATAGCCGATTCTAATTTATCACTTTTGTGTAATAAAGATGCTTTATTAGGCGCATTTATCAATTTAATTAATAATTCTATTGAAGCCGTACACGATTCAGCAAAAATTTTGATTCAATCAACCCTCAATGAGCAGCAAGAATTAATGATTCTTATTGAAGATGAGGGTCCAGGTATTTCAGAATCTATGAAAAAATCCATTTTCGAGCCCTTCTTTTCAACCAAAGAGAATGGCACTGGTTTAGGATTAGCTGTTGTTGCAAGCGTTGCGCAAGCGCATCAGGCTAAATTTGAATTAGGTAGCGGAAAGCAAGGCGCTCAATTTATTTGGACTTTTCCCAGTATTCTATTAGACCATTGTATGGTGGAGTAATAATGGATAAATTATCCAAAATCATCCTTGTTGAAGATGATGATGCATTAAGAACTGCATTAGGTGAAAGCTTAAATATTGCTGGTTATTGTTATATTGCTTGTCGGAATGTCAAACAAGCCATGGAAGCAGTAAGTCAATCCTTGGTTGGTTTAGTCTTAACGGATATTAATTTACCGGAAATCAATGGCATTCAATTTTTAGAATGGATGAATGGAAATTATCCACAAATCCCCGTCATCATTATGACTGCTTATGGTAATATAAAATCAGCAGTAGAGATTATGCAGAAAGGGGCATTAGATTATTTAGAAAAACCTTTTTCTCATCAGGCGCTCATAAAAAAAATAGAACAATATGGCATTAATTACCATTTTGACACATCCAATAGTCAGCCTGTTGTTGCTGATCAAAATAGTATTAAGTTACTCATGATTGCACAAAAAGTAGCTCAAACAGACTCATCTGTTTTAATTTTAGGTGAAAGTGGTACGGGTAAAGAAGTTTTAGCGCGTTATATTCATCATCAATCATCAAGAAAAGCACAGCCATTTATTGCTATTAATTGTGCTGCAATTCCAGATTCTTTATTGGAATCTATTTTATTTGGTCATGAAAAAGGTGCATTTAGTGGTGCACATCAAAGCCATGCTGGGAAATTTGAGCAAGCTAATGAAGGAACTTTATTATTAGATGAAATTTCGGAAATGCCTTTATTGCTACAAGCAAAATTATTGCGTGTTTTACAAGAAAAAGAAGTAGAGCGGATTGGTGGAAAAAAAGTCATACCCTTAAATATTAGGATTTTAGCGACAACAAACAAAAAATTAGACGAAGAAGTAAAAAAAGGAAATTTTCGCGAAGATTTATATTATCGACTCAATGTATTTCCTTTGGAGTGGTTACCATTGAGAGAAAGGAAATCAGATATTTTACCCTTAGTAGATTGGTTTTTGAAAAAAAAGGCAACTGGCCAAATAACCTATCATTTAGATGATGAAGCTAAGGAAAAATTATTAAATTATTATTGGCCAGGTAATATTAGAGAATTGGATAATGTTATTCAACGAGCTGTTATTTTAGCGCAGACTGCTTGGATTAAAGCAGAACATTTAATTTTGAGTTCAACAGGACTTTCAATAACTCATACTGAAAAGAAATCTATTATTGGCCTGGAAAATATGACTTATGGCGATAAGGTATTGGATGAAAATATACAGCTACATGAGTTTCAAATTATTTTAGATGCGTTGAAAAAAAATCAAGGCAGTCGTCAAATCACAGCTAAGCGGTTGGGTATTAGTCCACGTACTTTACGGTATAAAATGGCTAAAATGAAAGCGCAAGGTATAGATCCAAATCAATCTTTGCAAGTTTAGAGTGGAATAGGCTAAGAAATATTGGCGTAATTTGTGCATTGTTATCATGGTAGACAAAAAACCGTCATGAGGTGACGCTATTATGATTTCAGAAATCGATATTTCTAGTTTATTGTCCAATATTCGTCAGTTGAGAGAAACGGCAATTCAAGATCATCAATTACCCTTCGATCGTCTCACGCGCCCAGAAAAAAGTGGCGTTGGTGATTTCTCGCATCTATTGCAGTCAGCCATTCAGAAAGTCAACGACATTCAGCAGCAATCGAATAATATGAAAGTCGCTTATGAAACAGGTGATGCTAAAATTGATATTACCCAGGTAATGCTTGCCTCACAAAAAGCGTCATTGGCATTTGAAGCCATGCAGCAAGTGCGTAATAAATTAGTAGAAGCCTATAAAGAAATTATGAATATGCCGATTTAATTTATTTTGCCAAGAGAACATATAACAGAATAAGTCATGGGATGGATTGGAAAAAAATACAATGGCTAATTTAGAAAATTTTACACCGCCTGCATCTTCTATTTTAGAAGGATTAGCAGGTTTATCCATCATACGACAAATTGGTTTATTGGTTGGTATTGCTGCCAGTGTTGCGATTGGTGTAGGCGCCGTTTTATGGACACAGGAAACAAATTATAGACCACTATATACGGATATTTCTCATATTGATGCAGCGCAGGTTTCTGATCTTTTACAGACAGAAAAAATTCCTTTTAAAATTGACACTGATACTCATATGTTAATGGTAGAAGGAAGTAAAATAGATGAGGCACGCTTGAAGTTAGCAGCTGCTGGATTTTCTTCTGGAGATGCTGTTGGATATGAGTTATTAGACAAGGATTCTAGTTTTGGCACCAGTCAATTTATGGAAAAAGCGCGTTATAATCGCAGTTTAGAAGGTGAATTATCAAAAACAATTAGCAGTATTCAAACGGTAAAAAGTGCGCGTGTCCATTTGGCGATTCCCAAACAGGCAGTTTTTGTCGGTGATGATAGAAAGCCAAGCGCATCTGTTTTGGTAGATCTTTTCCCAGGTCGTACATTAGAAAAAACACAAATTTCTGCAATAGAGCATTTGGTTGCTTCCAGTGTACCAGAGATGCTTCCAAAAGATGTCACAGTGGTGGATCAGCAGGGTAATTTATTATCAGATCATAATACGGATGAAGCCGTTGGGTTGGCAGCAAAAAAATTAGAATATACCCATCAATTAGAGTCTATTTATCATAATCGAGTAGCCAACATTCTTGAGCCTATTGTTGGTAGAGATCATTTTAAAACAGAAGTAACTGCTGATGTTGATTTTACTCAAGTAGAGCAAGCATCAGAAAGTTATAACCCAGATTTGCCCGCATTACGCAGTGAACAATTGGTTGACGAGTCTGCTGGTGATGGCAGTGTTGTTGCTGGCGTTCCCGGTTCTGCATCGAATAAAGTAACTACTTCTAATGGGGCAGTGAATAATAATCAAGAAGTGAGTAATCGCCGATCTCAAGCAACTCGCAATTATGAACTAGATAGAGTCATTAGCCATACGCAACAATCTGTTGGCAATCTAAAGCGATTATCAGTTGCTATTGTCGTGGATAATTTATTTGTCAATGAAGTTAGAAATAATAAAACCGTCAGTGTAAAAAGACCTGTTCCAGCTGCTGAAATTGAGCGCATTAAAAGCTTAATTAAAGATACTGTTGGTTTTGATGCACAACGTGGTGATACCGTGAGTGTTATGAATCAAGCTTTTATCGATAATTCAAAACAACAAGAAAATATTCCTGAAGAATCTTTTTGGCAAAAACCTTGGTTTATTGATACAGCGAAACAAGGTTTTGGAATTCTGTTAATCGTTGCCTTAGTTTTAGGTGTGTTGCGTCCTATTTTAAAAAATCTATCTGTTGCAGGTACTGCATCGGTTATAGCTGAGGAATCTGAACAGTTTGAACTGGCAACTTTTAAGGAAACGATTGAAGAAGAAGAGGAAGCTGCTGAAGAAGGTGAAGAAAATATTATTGTTGCGGGAGGGCCAGAAACTTTATTGCCTGAACCAGGAATGGGATATGAAGAGCAATTAGATACCATTAAGAATTTAGTAGCAGAGGATCCAGGTCTTGTTGCTCAAGTAGTAAGACAATGGGTCAGCAATGAGTAAAGAGTAAATTATGGAAGAAGCCGTCGCTACCAATAAATCTACAACTGATGTCGCTATTACACCTTTGGAACAAGCGGCCATTTTATTAATGGTGTTAGGTGAAGAAGATGCGGCAGAAGTATTAAAGCATATGGGGCCAAAGGAAGTTCAGTGGATTGGTAAAACCATGGCGGCTTTGCGACATGTTACGCGTGAACAAGTAGAGCAAGTGTTTGCGAAATTTAATGAAACGGTGCGAGATCAAACGAGTTTGGGTGTTGGTAAAGAAAATTATATTAGACGTATGCTTACGCGTGCTTTAGGTGAAGAAAAAGCCAATAGTTTAATAGATAGAATTTTAGTGAGTGGTAATACTTCTGGATTAGACACTTTAAAATGGATGGATGGTCGAAGTATTGCTGAATTAATTAGATTTGAGCATCCACAAATTCAAGCCATAGTATTAGCTTATTTAGAGCCAGATCAAGCCGCAGAAGTATTACAACATTTGGATGAACGTGTACGTTTAGATATTATTTTGAGAATTGCTTCTATTGAGTCTGTGCAGCCACAAGCCATTCATGAATTAAATGATATTTTAGAAAAACAATTTGAATCGACCAATGTTAATGCCAATACAACGTTAGGTGGTATTCGATGTACTGCGAATATTATGAATTTCTTGGATGGACAAGTGGAATCGCAACTGATGGATGCGATTCGTGCTATTGATGAAGGCATGGCTCATGAAATTCATGAAATGATGTTTGTTTTTGAGAATATGGTTGATGTAGATGATCGTGGTGTGCAATCTATCTTAAGAGAAGTATCTAGTAATGCTTTAATGCTGGCCCTGAAAGGTGCGGATGACAGAGTGAGAGAAAAAGTTTTCAAAAATATGTCTAAGCGTGCTTCAGAATTATTAAGAGATGATTTGGATAATTTAGGTCCAGTAAAATTAACAGAAGTTGAATCTGCACAAAAAGAAATTCTTGCTATCGCGCGTCGCATGGCCGAGTCTGGTGAAATTGTTTTTATGGGTCGCGGCGAAAAAATGATTTAAACTTTATGATTTATTAATGGTTTTTTAATGAAACTACATCCGTCAAAAGAAAAAATATTGTCTGCTTATGAAAAATGGGAGCTACCTGCTTTAGATAAAGATATATCTGGATTTGAAGTATTAGACAGTCTTTCTTCTGCAGAAATTTTTCCAGAATTACCAACAGCTGAAACTTTAGCTCGAATTCAAGAAGAAGCACGTAATGAAGCTTTTTTATTAGGTAAAAAGGAAGGTTATGAGGTGGGCTATCAGATTGGTATATCTGAAGGACAAGCTGAATTGAATGAGAAGCTGGAAAAACTATCTGGAATATTAAATCAATTGTCTGATCCGATCAATCATCAAGCTGAAGACTTAGAAAAAGTATTGCTTTGTTTGGTTGAGAATATTGCGAGAAAAATATTAAAGAGAGAATTATTGATAGACAGTCAGGGTATTTTAATAGTTTTAAGAGAAGCATTAGATAGCATGCCGCAGGGAACTCAGAGAGTACGAATATATTGTCATCCGCAAGATCATGATTTGTTAAAAACTTTTTTAGGATTTCAGCCTGAATATGAGTCTCATTGGCGTTTAATGAAAAATGAAAGATTATCACCCGGTGGGTGTGTAATTGAAACTGATGCGTTATTAATTGATGCAACGATAGATGGGCGCTTAAATGCTTTACTAAATCAAATGTATCAAAAAGGGGAAGTACAAATAAATACTAAAAAAGTATTTATTAGTAAGAATCATATGTTAGCCGGTAGTGAATTATTAGGTCATTTTAATGATGCAACTTAATTATAATCAGAATTTATCGGAAACCGCATTAATTCATCGACTGGCCGCATATGTTCCTTTTACTGAATATTCTCCATCTTTATTAATTCAGGGTAAGGTTGTACGTTTAGTTGGTCTTACGCTAGAGGTGATTGGATGTTTGGCGCCTATTGGTCAGCATTGTTTAATTCAAATGCCAGATCAAGCGCCCATCGAAGCAGAAGTCGTTGGCTTTTCTGCAGATAAAACTTTTTTAATGCCGATTCGAGGTTGGTTTGGAATTAAACCGGGTGCACGTGTGATCCCTATTGATACCGATCATTCTGTACCTATTGGCAATGGTTTGTTAGGTCGTATTATTGATGGATATGGTTTACCTATTGATGGAAAAGGTCCATTAAAGGTGGATGGTTATACTTCTTTATATCATACCCCCACGAATCCACTTGCAAGACGTGTAATTACACAACCATTAGATGTTGGTGTTCGTTCTATTAATTCTCTTTTAACAGTTGGTCAAGGTCAGAGAATTGGTTTATTTTCTGGCAGTGGCGTCGGAAAAAGTGCGTTGTTAGGCATGATGACTAAATTTACTGATGCGGATGTTACTGTGGTTGGTTTAATCGGTGAGCGTGGTCGAGAAGTTAAAGAATTTATTGATACGATTTTAGGTGAAGCTGGTATGAAACGATCTGTTGTTGTCGCTTCTCCAGCGGATGATCCTCCTTTATTAAGAATTCATGGTGCGATGATTGCAACTTCTATTGCTGAATATTTTAGAGATCAAGGTAAAAATGTGTTGTTGTTATTAGATTCTTTAACACGATATGCACAAGCGCAACGTGAAATTGCACTAGCTATGGGAGAGGCGCCTGCAACACGAGGCTATCCTTCTTCTGTTTTTGCTCGTATTCCACAATTAGTTGAGCGTGCTGGTAATGGTGCTGAAGGGCAAGGAAGTATTACCGCATTTTATACTGTGTTGATGGAAGGTGATGATCATCAAGAACCGATTGTTGATGCAGCGCGAGCAATTTTAGATGGTCATATCGTATTATCTCGACAATTAGCAGAATCCAGTATTTATCCGGCGATAGATATTGAAGCATCAGTGAGTCGTGTTATGCCACAATTGGTTTCTGAAGATTGGTTAATAAAGTCTCAAAAATTTAAACAATTATATTCTGCCTATGAGCAGAATAAAGATCTTATTAATGTAGGCGCTTATCATCGTGGCGCCAATGCAAAAATTGATTTGGCGGTTTCTAAAAGGCCAGCAATCGAAAATTTTTTATCTCAATCTTTACATAGTTGCGTCAATTTGTCTGAAAGTGTAGAAGCATTAAATACATTAATGTCAGTATAGAATGTTTGCTTGACTAGAAACTATTTTAACAGTTGAAAGGCTATGAACAAAGCATTGCATCAGATAAAGAAAATGTGTCAATTGCAATCTTATAAATTAGATCAAGAAACTTCTGGTTTATTGGAAGTACAAAATAAATTTGAAGAGTCTGTTAAGAAGCTAGAGCATTTGATGATTTTTCAAAAGGAGTATTATAAAAAATCTTACCATCTAAATAATTCCATTTTTATGGAGAAAAAACAACAATTTCTATCACAGTTAAATGTTGCCATTCAGCATCAATCAATTCAGGTAAAGAATTGTGAAAAAGCGCTTTACGATCAGTTGGCTAGATGGTCTTTTAAGAATAATGAGGTTAAGGTATTAGAGCGGATCTCCAATGAGAAATTTAAAAAAATAGAAGAAGTCTTTGATAAAAAAGAACGTGTTAATTTTGACGATAAAATTTTATTTGGATTTTATAAAGATAAAAATTTTGAATAATTGAATTTCTTGGCCTGTATTTAATGGGGGTTTTAATATGATTTTTTTCGGTAAAAAAACCTATTTTTTCTGGCTTGTAGTTGTCGGAATCTCTTGGTCGGCAATGTCATTTTTATTAAATATTTCATGGCCGTATATTTTTTTATTAAACCTTATTTTATTTTTTATTGGTATTTTTTTAAGCCTGTCTTTTCAGTATTGCAAGGAAAATAAAATGATTAACTATTCATTGAATAGTCTTTCTCACTTAAATGTATCGGAGAAATTATTTTCTAACAATATGAGTTTAGATGGTCTGATATCCGTCGAGAATTCTACAGATAAGGATAAATCAACTCGATTAAAGATTAAAATACCTCGATCCTTGAAAAATAGAAATTCTGATATGGTTTCAGTAGAGTTTATTGAATTGTCAGAGTTTTATTTGTGCATTAATTCAATGGTGCAATCATTTTTTCAAGAGGTGTTATTCGTCTATCAGAAAGGCCATACTTCGGCTTATCAAACAGCGCAAATGAATGATCAAATGGTTTCTATGTTAACCGTTGCTGAATCTGTGAAGTCTGCTGCAGATGAAGCACATTTGTTAGCAATTAATACTTTAGTAGAGTCAGCTAAACAATCAAAATATTCTGGAAATTTTTCAGATATGGCAACTTATGTGCAAGGTGTAGCAATACAATCCAATTCATTCAGTGCTTCAGTCTATGAAGAAGTGGAAACAGCGAAAAAAGCAATTGATCATATTCGTGAGCTCATGTTAAAGGTCGCACAGCGAGAGTTAGATAGCGCTTTATTTGCAAAACAGAATATTGATTTTTCTTTAGGTGGATTGCATACGATAGACGATTTATTCAGTCAGAGGTTTATATCGTCAGAGATTAAAGAAAATATGATTTCTATTGCAGAACAGTATTTTAAACAGTTGATTGTTGGGTTGACCCTTCTAAGGGATAAAGTCGAAATGTTGACTCAGCATGATGTGAAATCTGATCAGCGTCAAAAACAGATCACATTATTGATAAAAGACTGTCAAAGATTAGAGAAATCAGAGTTAATCTTTTAAGAATAACTCATATTTTTTTGATGATGAGATTCTATTTTATAGGAGGGAAATTATTTTTTTATAAAGTAGCAGTTAAAGTTAAGTTTTTCTTTAAGTTAGAATTTGAAGTGTAAAAAAGTAGTCTATTCTGATAAGTAAGCCCCATAGACGGTAAAAGTTTAGTGCGTGAAGTATTAGTCTTTTATAGCAGACAAAATGGAGGCAGGAATGGATTTGTCAAAAATACATAATGACGATTATTAAGGGTATAAGAGGTAAGTCGTATGGCTATTTGGTCTTCAGAGTCCGCTGATGGAAAGGAACTCACGATTAAAATTCAAGGACGTTTTGATTTCAGCGCTCATCAAGAGTTTAGAGACGCCTATGAAAAAATTGCTGAGCATCCTAAAGAATATGTCGTTGATATGAAAGAGGCGACTTATCTGGATAGTTCTGCTCTAGGCATGTTGTTACTATTAAGAGATCATGCGGGGGGCGATGATTCACAAATAAAAATTGTTAATTGTAATTCTGATGTGAAAAAAATATTAACTATTTCTAATTTTGAACAGTTATTTTCTATCTATTGATAGGTAGGGTAACTATTTTAAAAATAGTTTAATGCATACCATAAAAGTTCTTATGAATTTTGAAGACTAAGGCTGGAATACTCTGTGGAATATAAGAATCTCCGCATTCTGATCGCCGAAGATAATTCCACAGATCGTCTTATCTTAGAGACGATTGTGAAAAAACAAGGCCATATTGTTTATTCCGTGGTGGATGGTTGTGAAGCAGTCGAAGCTTTCAAAAAAGAAAAGCCAGACCTTGTGCTGCTCGATGCTTTGATGCCGAATAAAGATGGTTTTGAAACTGCTCGGGAAATTAAAGAACTTGCGGGAGAAGATCTTGTCCCAATTATTTTTCTTACCTCTTTAAAAGATATTAATTCGTTAGCAGATTGTTTGTCTGTTGGAGGCGATGATTTTTTAACAAAACCATATAATCGCTCTATTTTACACGCAAAAATTCAGGCTTTTGCCAGAATGAGAAGTTTACACTCCCTAGTACAATCTCAGCGTGATGAAATTTCTCTGCATAACCAACATATGATTCAAGAGCAAGAGGTTGCTAAGGCGGTATTTGATAATATTGCGCATCCTGGTTGTATTAACGCTAAAAATATTAAAACTTTGATGTCACCCATGGCAATATTTAATGGTGATATGGTATTGGCTGTTCGTGAGCCTTCTGGTGGGATGTATGTCATGTTAGGTGATTTTACTGGGCATGGATTGCCCGCTGCTTTGGGTGCTATGCCAGCAGCTGAAATTTTTTATGGTATGGCTAAAAAAGGTTTTTCTGCTCAAGAAATTCTTCGAGAAGTGAATAAGAAATTAAAATCTATTTTGCCACCTGGATTTTTTTGTTGTGCCAGTATGGTAGATATGGATTTTCATAAGGGTAGTGCGAAAATTTGGGTGGGTGGATTGCCTGATATTTATTTATATCGGCATGCATTACGCGAGATTGTTCCCATTAAATCTTCTCATTTGCCGCTGGGTGTTTTATCTGATAGTCGTTTCAATTCCACTATGGAATATTTTGAAATGGCATATGGTGATCGAATTTATTTGTGGTCTGATGGTATTCATGAAGCAACTAATGATCAAGATGAAATGTTTGGTACTCATCAATTAGCAGCAGTATTTGAAAATAATCAAAATGTCGATCAATTATTTGAAACATTGCTAAAAAGTGTGGAAGAATTTACGGGTAATTCAGCACAAAGCGATGATTATACGATTGTGGA
>JAHFSE010000068.1:2092-12241 GCA_023265895.1 Gammaproteobacteria bacterium | reverse complement strand
AAAACTAGCGGTCAATGAGTCGGCTAAATAGGCGCGTGGAAAACCACCGCACAACCAAAGATGTTCAGCAGTCTGCATAGAGGGCGGTAATTCTGTTATTTCATCTAAACCAAATCCCTCTAATCTGTGATAGCTGATGCGGCCTGCTAAAGTTTCTGACGATTGACGCAATAAAGCGGGTGAAGCACTGCCTAAAATCAAAAATTGAGTCTGTACATTGGGTCGATCCACTAATACGCGCAACAGTGGAAATAAATCAGGGCGACGTTGAATTTCATCAATGATAATGAATCCTTGTAGCGCTGCTAAAGTTAGTTTTGGCTCAGTGAGTTGTGCTAACGTTTCATCGTCTTCTAGATCGAAATGATGAACAGGCATAGATTGCTGATCAGCAAAGGCGCGAGCTAAAGTCGTTTTTCCTACTTGGCGGGTACCCAAAATGGCGACAATGGGTGTCACCTTGAAGAGGGCTTGGAGTTGGGCAATATGTTTGCTGCGCTGGATCATGAGCCGTCCTGTTGAAGCCATAATCCATTTATTATCCTTGAAAAACCAAAGGAATCCAGTCAATTTTCAAGGATAATTGAATTTATAGCTGTTTTTTTTAGCTTAGGCATCCAGTTCTGCTCTTATGGTGAAAATTGTGGTGAGCGCGATTACTTTGGAAAAATAGTAAACTGCGCTATAAACGACTAAGGATATTAAGAGGGTAACATCGAATGATCATGAAATTAAAATACGCTATTGGATTTATATTGATAGGTTTGGCATCGATTAGCCATGCAACTTATTACACCAGTTTGGGACTGGTGAGGCCGACGGTTACAGTGACTAGTGATTCGATGACCGGAAGTGCTGAGCCAGCATTAGTGGAGGGCACTTTAGGGATTAGTTTATACGATGATTTTTTATTTGCTGAAGGTCGGTTGGCCTTAGGTTTTTCTGAGGGTGATTTCCCTGCAGGTACTCGAAGTATTGATGTGAATTATATTTTTACCGCAGATTTATTGGCAGAATTACCCATTACGAATAATTTATCTGTGTATGGTTTAGTGGGGGCTAACGGCATTTTTATGGATTACACCATTCGAGTGATTAATGCGTTGGCTTTAAATCAGGAGGAAAGTGATGGTGGGCCGGTAACCGGTTGGGGTATTCGCTATCGATGGAATGATTGGGCTTGGATTGATCTAGGCTATCGTCACTTTTACGATGATCAGTTGGATTTTCGCTTTACTGATCCTTTGGGTTTAAAAATTTCTGGTTGGACCACGGCGTTTGAAGCAAGATTTTGAAAGAAGCCTATTAATTTGTCCAATTTTCCACATGCAATCCTTTAATGCGTTTAAATTCTCGCTCATTATTGGTAACTAAAGCCCAATTTTTTGACAATGCATGAGCAGTGATCCACAAATCATTGTTGCCAATGGGGTGTTGCTTGAAGATCAATAAAATTCTTCAGTAAGCTTTGCGTTAAATGCGGAATATTTTTAAAAGATGTAAGTATTCCGAATTTTTATGAAGGTATTGCATCCATTATGAGTCGTAGAGATTAATTATGCAGCCCAGTTCTCATGCTTTAAGCCATGCGGAATAAGATGCTTGAAGGCTTTATCTCGAGTAATAAGAATTGCATGGGCAGCTATTGCATGCGCTGCAATCATCATATCTAAATCGCCTAAAGAAATTCCTTTCGCTTCACAAGCAGTGCGGAGCTTTGCATAGCTTGCTGCGACTGGACGATCCCACGGCAATATTTCTACCCGAGTTAAAAATTCGTGAATTCGACTGGCTAAACCAGAAGGATTACCGTGTTTTTCTAAACCATAAAGTAATTCAGCTTCTGTCACTGAAGAAATGATTACTGCGCCGATTTGGAGTTTAGCTAGGTGCTTAAGAATTGCCGAATCATTGCCTTTAATAATATGACTGACAATATTGGTGTCGAGCATGTGGAGTGATTTTAATTTTGCCATGCTATTTGGTTATAAGTTAATTTGAAAAAGGATCTCTTGTGGTCTTGGACTGTTTGCGGTCATTCATGAAATCTTTCGGTATTGTAGTATTTTTTAGGGTATCGAAAAATCCCTGCCAAGAATCGGGCTTAGGTGACAAGATTACATCACCTGTTACGGGGTCGCGACGAATAAAAACCTCAGCGCCCTCAAAACGATATTTCATCGGCAATCGCACAGCCTGGCTGCGGCCGGTGGTAAAAAGTTTGGCTGTATTGCTCATGGCATCTCCGTTTTTAGTGATACCTATCAAAAGATATACTATGAATGGATAGATATCAAGGTAAATATCTTCTGGCACGCAAACAAAAAGCAGCCCTTAGGCTGCTTTTTCGTGGTTGCTGAAACAGACTTTGATTTTAAGCCAACGCTTCATAGCCAGGCAAAGTTAAAAAATCCACCAAATTTTCATCGGTGGTGATTTTATCGAGAATTTCTGTAGCTTTAGTAAATTTACCTTGATTCCAGCGAGCTTCACCTAATTCGCTTTTCACCACTTGGGCTTCTTCAGCCAGCATTTTTCGGAATAAATCTTGAGTCACTACTTGGCCGTTATCCAAACTTTTTCCGTGTTGAATCCACTGCCAAATAGAGGTGCGAGAAATTTCTGCGGTAGCAGCATCTTCCATCAAACCATAAATAGGGACGCAACCATTGCCAGAAATCCAAGCTTCGATATATTGCAGTGCTACTCGAATATTGGTGCGCATACCGGCTTCGGTACGATTACCTTGGCTAGGCTCCAATAATTCGTTTGCTGTAATTGGCGCATCTTGTTCACGCATGACGTGCAATTGATTCGGTTTGCCAGCAGGAATAAAACGATTAAAGACTTCCATCGCAGTATCAGCTAAACCAGGATGAGCAACCCAAGTACCGTCGTGACCGTTAGAGGCTTCGAGTTCTTTATCTGCGGTGACTTTCTTTAAAATTTCCGCATTTTGCTCGGCATTTTTCGCAGGAATCAATGCAGCCATACCACCCATCGCTAACGCACCGCGCTTATGGCAAGTTTTAATTAATAAGCGAGAATAAGCGCTTAAGAAAGGTTGATTCATGGTAACGACTTGGCGATCGGGTAACACACGATCTGCATGTTTGCGCAGCGTTTTGATGTAGCTAAAAATATAATCCCAACGGCCGCAGTTTAAAGCGACGATGTGATTTTTTAAGGCATGCAGAATTTCATCCATTTGGAAAACTGCAGGTAAGGTTTCAATTAAGATCGTCGCTTTAATGGTGCCCGTGGTTACGCCAAAATGTTGTTCGGTGAAAGTGCACACATCATCCCACCACGCAGCTTCATGATAGCTTTGTAATTTAGGCAAATAATAATAAACGCCACCTATGCCTCGCGCTGAGCGAGTTTTATAGTTGTGGAAAAAGTACAAAGCGAAATCCATCAAACAACCGGGAATCGGTTGGCCATCGAATAAAATATGTTTTTCTGGCAAGTGCAAACCACGTACACGAGCAATCAACATTGCAGGATTTTCTTTCAGATGATATTGCTTACCGGTTTCTGGTGCTGTGTAGCTGATGGTACCTAAATTGGCATCGCGTAAATTGATTTGACCTTGCACAACACCATCCCAAGTAGGGGATTGTGCATCTTCAAAATCTGCCATGAACATTTTTACGTTGGCGTTCAGCGCATTAATTACCATTTTACGATCGACGGGGCCGGTAATTTCTACACGGCGATCTTGTAGATCGGTAGGAATGCCAAGAATTTTCCAGTCGCCTTCGCGGATATTTTTAGTTTCAGGCAAAAAATCGGGCAGGGCGCCGGCATCGATTTTGGCTTGCGCCGTTACACGATCTTGCAGCAATTGATCTAAGCGAGGTTTAAATTCTTTGACGAGAGAAGCTAAGAAAGATACTGCTTCTTGGGTTAATACGCCTTTATAGTCTTCGGTAAGTTGACCGGTAATAGTTAAGCCATCGATTTGCAGTGCTGACATAGAAACCTCCCATCATCAATAAAAAGAGCTGGCGATGATGCAGTTTGAGGGCTGAGCTGTCAATGTTAAGCAGGGCTAGAAGGGTCTTTTCGAAAAATATTCCTCAATTTTTGGGTGTTGAAAGAGGGTGCTGCTGTTTGTGTTTGGGTGGGTTGATGGTCAGTTGTTGAGGGTGTCGTTGGCACAGTATCTTCAGGAATATAAAAACGCGCTTCATCGCCGCTGAGCACTGTGTTGCCATACCAGGGTAACAATCGATAATCGGCATTCTGAGAAAAATCCATAAAAGGATATTTGATGATTTCAAAGTAAGGTGAATAATCAAAATCACAAGGCACGCACAGTTTAGGATTGCGACGAAACAGCTGCACGCCTTGATTACTATTGCGTTTCACCAGTGGCAAAATCGGGAATTGAATAAAGCCGAAGGCTTCGGCGATCATGGTAGAGCAAACCGTACGAGTGGATGAGCTGGCATTTTGCTCAAACAGTGTTGATCGCCAGCGTTTAGGAAGTAAAAACCATGGAAATAAAAATCGGCCTAAATCAAAAATTTGTCGTACATCATATTCAGTCCCTAATCGACTGACGGCATAACGGATCATTTCTTGAGCGTCTTGATAGGATAAACCCTTTGCTCGGCAGATGCGTAAATGTTCTTTTTCATAAGAAGAGAGTAAGCTGACCACCGTTCCTTTTCCCAACATACTTTCGATGATGAATTGGCTATTCGGTTCGAGGTGAGGTATTTGTTCTGCTAGTGTTTGGCGCAGCGCAGGATCCTCAATGTCATGCAAGCGGCCAATATAGAGTGCGGCGTGTGTCCAGGGGCTGTTAGTAATGATGCGAATGATATTACTGACTCGTGATCGTCCCTCTAATAAAATGACATCGCAGGGTTTTACCTCGTAACGCAAACGTTGATAGTCACAAAGTGGGGTAGTGACTGGGCGAATATCTTGATCAAGCCAGCGAATCATCGCTTGGGCGATCTGGCGAAAAATTAACATAGCTGGTATTCCTTTTACCCAACAATATTTTAAACCGATTCTTCTTAGTGTAAGTGAGTCTGAGCAACTTGCATGGTCTCTGTATTTAGATAAGAGTCGTTGGATCATTTGAGTGTGGAGATAGATGCATGGTGGATTTCTCAAAAATGAGTCAAAAGGCGAAGGAGTTTTACCAGCGAGAGGAAGCGATTCTTCAAGCAGCGTTAAGACTTTTTCTCTCCAGCGGAGAAGATAAAGTCACCGTCGAAATGATTGCCGATGAAGCAGGGATTGGAAAGGGGACTATCTATAAGCATTTCCAAACTAAAAGCGAAATTTATCTGACTTTGATGATTCGTTACGAAGAAGAATTAGCCGAATTATTTCAAACCATGAAACCAGAGGACGATAAAGATCGCTTAGCACGGGAATATTTTCGTTTTCGTATGCAAGATCATGATCGATATGCGTTGTTTGATCGTTTGGAATCAAAATGTATTGCCGATAATGCTGTGCCAGAACTGTTAGAAAAACTACATCGAATTCGAACATCTAACGCCGACAAATTGGCGGATATCGTTCAAGCACGAATTAATGAAGGTCGGCTTGCCGATGTGCCGCCTTATTTTCATATTTGTGCTGCTTGGGCTTTGGTTCATGGCGCTGTTGCCTTACGTCATTCAGAGTTTTATAACCAGGTGATCGAAGATAAAGATTCATTTTTCGAATTTTTAATGGATATTGGTGTACGAATGGGAAATGTCAGTCGTTTTCGAAAATAAATATTCGTTATTTCTGCGCCCATCTTTTCAGAGCCCATCTATACTCATGGTTGAGTTTAATTTTGATCAATCCTATGTTGTTTGTAGTTGGGATGACCTCATGCGGAGTCAGTTGTTCGATCGTTTGCCATCACGGCATTCAGCGATATGGAAAATCATGCGTATCAACGTTGCGGCGTTGGTGTTGATATTCAGTTGTATTGCAGCCAGTTTGCTGATCTTTTATTTTACGAATCAACGTCAATCCATCGAGCATACCTTAGATGCTCAGGTAGCCTTGGTGCGTTATAACTTAGCCGCTGCTGTTTTAAATCACGATCCGCAACAACTTCATCAAGTATTAGCGCTTTTACAAAAAATGGATCGCATCAACAATGTTCTATTATTCGATGCTGAAAATCATTTTGTGGCGGAATATACCGTAAAAAAACAGCAAGCGTTAAACTCTGCTTATGTCGTTGCTAATACGTTAGCTTGGCCCGCGAATCATCCCACCACTCAGCCCATTATTCAGGGGCCATGGATGTATCTTTTGCGTCCATTGCAGGATGGCCATCAATCGATGGGGCATCATTTATTATTTCAAGTGCGTGTGATGCCAAATGGTATAACGTCTGATTTGCTGATGGGCGGTCTGTTATTGGTTGGACTCATCATCGGCCTGATCGCTGCGATGATGACATCTAAAATTATGAAAATTATGCAAGCCCCAATGAATGCAATGACCTTAGCCATTCAGCGTGTTTGTGAAACAGAAAATTATGCCATGCGTTTAGATCAGCCGCAGCAAGATGCCTCACTTCATCAATTTACGCAATTATTGAATCAATTATTCGTTCGATTGCAATCTATGCGTATGCAATCCAAGCAAGATCAAGAAGCTTTAGAAGTACAATTAAATGCCGCTCAAGCCGAGTTGAAATATACTCGTTATGAATTAGATTCAGCGGTATTGTCTTTGAAAAAATCTCATCGTTTATTAGAAGAATCAGCTGAAAATAATCGTCTTTCAGAAGAAAGATTTTTAGAAAAAAGAAAAGTATTCGCCAATATTAGCCATGAATTGCGTACGCCGCTCACCGGTGTATTAGGCATGTTATCCATGTTGAAAAATACCCATTTATCGGAAGATCAAACGCATTATGTCGATATTGCTCATACCTCAGGCATCACTCTATTGGATTTAATTAATGACATCCTAGATTTTTCTAAAATCAAAGAAGGAAAATTAACGTTAGAAAATATAGAATTTGATTTGCATGAATCTATGGAGGAAGTGCTGAATTTACTCGGAGAATCCAGTTATCAAAAAGAAGTGGAGCTGGTCAGTTATGAAAAAAATAAAATTCCAAAAATTGTCAAAGGAGATCCCATTAGATTTAAACAAGTTATTTATAATTTAGTGGGTAATGCCGTTAAATTCACAGCCAAAGGTTGTGTGAAATTAGTGGCTGAGTGTGTGAATGAAACAGCGCAACAATTTGAATTACGTTTTGAAGTAATTGATACCGGTGTTGGCATCAAGCGAGATGTTTTGGGCTCTATTTTTGATAGTTTTTCACAGGCTGATATTTCTACCACACGACACTATGGTGGAACTGGTTTAGGTTTGGCTTTATGTCAGCAGCTGACCCAAATGATGGGCGGTGCCATTGGTGCAGAGAGTGAATATGGTAAAGGCAGTACCTTTTGGTTTACCCTAAAATTTGATCGATCAGATCAATTGCCTGAATGTATTATGCCGATTCCTGCTATCAAAAAAGTATTAATTATTGATGATCAAACCGTGAGTTTATTAGCTTTGGGTCAACGTTTAGAGCGATTGGGTATTGAGCATGAAAATTTATTATCGCCAGCGCACTTATCTGAACGACTTATGCAAGCCAGTCACGATCATGATTTATCCGCCATCATCATTGATATTCATATTCCTAATTTAGATATTCGTTTAGTGACAGAATTAGTGGCTCGACATTCCAGTAAAGCTCAACCCGTTAGCATTATTTGGATGGGTGCTATGTCTCAGCGTCATGGATTAGTTGAGCAAGACAATATTCCCTATCTAGCCAAACCCTTTAGAATGAAGAAACTCATTGCTTTATTAAGTGCCGTCGCGGGAAATAACGAGCAAATGCAAGTGACGCATTTTGCCAATGAAAATCAACAGAATGCAACCGCTCAAGCGAGCCACGTATTAGTGGTTGAAGATAATTACGTCAATCAATTGGTTGTGATGAATCGTTTAAAAATGCTAGGGTGTGAAGTGGATATTGCAGAAGATGGTCGTCAAGCATTAGATTTTTTGCGAGAGAAAAAATTTGATTTAGTGTTTATGGATTGCCAAATGCCGGTGCTTGATGGTTATCATGCGACTGCACAATTTCGAGAAATGGAGCGTCAACAAGGCTTGGCATTAAATGCGAGAACGCCCATTATTGCTATGACCGCAGAATCGATGGCAGAAGATCGACAACAGTGTGCTGATGTAGGCATGGATGATTACATGCCTAAACCTATTCGAGATGCAGAATGGGATCGTGTGGTTGAAGATTGGCATCATTGTTTAAAGCCTAATTATCAGCAGGAATATTTCACTCGACAATGAGCGAAACTTTTAATCCGTTGCAATGGATTCAATCTTTACCGGAAGCACAAGATGCCGCTTTGCATCCAGAGCGTATTCACTTAGCTAAAAAATTACCTCCAGTGCACACTTGGAATCCACCTTGTTGCGGTGATATTCCCATGCGAATTGATCGTCAAGGAATTTGGTATTATCAAAATTCTCCCATCACCCGCCATCGAATGGTGCAATTATTTTCACGTATTTTGCGTCGCGATGACGATGGTTGTTATTACTTAGTTACACCGGTAGAAAAAGTAAGAATTCAAGTAGACGATACACCTTTTGTTGCAACGCAGGTGATTAAACAAAAAGAAGCTGATATTCAGCAACTTATTTTTACCACTCAAATAGGTGATGTCGTCACATTGAACGCACAACACCTTTTGCGTATTGAGCAGCAAAAAAATCAATCGGTTCCCTATTTATTGATTCGGGATCGATTAGAAGCGCGCTTGCATCGAAATGTTTATTACCAATTAGTTGAGTGGGCAATACCCTCTATCATAAATGATCAAATAATAGGCGTGAACAGTGATGGTTTATTTTTTGAATTAGGCGCCATCAATTGAATGCTATAAATTAAGCACGATAAATCTAGGACATATCCGCTAAAAATTATTTTCCCCCTTGTGTTGACAGCAAAAACAACGCTCAGTAGGATTGGCCCGCGTTTTACAAAAAATTACCAATGAGTTACTCACAGCAAAAATTAAATTGCTTACTAGATAGCATTGATGGTTTATGACTTTCTGCTGAGTCTAGTGATGCGATGTAGGCAATAATGAAGTCCATTTAATGTTGTTGTTAGTTTTTCTGTAAATAAAACATTCAAAATGTTCGCCAACTAAAAATCTCAAGGGACTGAGAGACTGCTTTTTAATTCCCTTGTGATTGCGATGGGCGGAGCCATTCATCGACATCGAGGGATTTATGTCAACAACAGAAGCCAGTCGGTTCTCATCTGTAGCCGCCCATAGTGACCAAACCCTTCCACCTGCGTTATTAACAGATGCTGCATTAAAAAAAGCGAAACCTACTACACGACGTGCCTCATCGCAATGTGATGAAGATTATGAGCACCTAGCTGAAGCGCCTAAACGATCTCGCCTACAAGATAATTGTTTGGTGGTGGGTTGGTCCGATCCACGTAAAACAGCTGCTGTGACTCGAACTTTAAGAGCGCAGGGATATAGTCCAGTAGCGATAGCTCATCCGAATTTTATTCCTAGTAATGCTGAACAGCCTCAACTGACTTGGGCACAATTCACCCAGTGGGCAAAACAATTACAAATTGAATTAGAGGCCAGAGGCCCAGATGCAAAGCTCGATACTTTGGTATTTGCGTTAGAAATGGCAGAGCAGGATTGTCTGCTGGGTGATACGGTAGAGAGTCGTGCTCAAACTCAACAGAATTTGCAAAATAAAGCCTATAGTTTTGTTGTTATGTGCAAGATTGCGATGAATATGGGGCTCATTAAAACGGGCGGCTCTTTCAATTTGTTGTTAGTGGATGCTGAAGGTCGAGCCGTAGATTTACCCATGCCAATCCAACATGAAATGCGTAGTTTGGTAGAAGGCGCCGCGCGAGATTTTGGGGATCCTAAAAAAGGCGTCCGGCTCAATGCCATTGTTAGCCATGATATTCATCAGGCGAGTCCTGTGCTTGCTGAACGTATTGTAAGAACCAGCATACAGACTTCTGAATTTATTGATTTAAGAGCACCGGCTAAACCCATTGCCGCTAAAGGCAATGCTGAAGAGACGTTCTCCTGT
>JAHFSE010000068.1:0-2082 GCA_023265895.1 Gammaproteobacteria bacterium | reverse complement strand
GGAACGGTGACGCGTCCAGTCAAAGCGGTGATCACTGGCGTGAGAGATAACGACTCCTTAGCCACAGCACAAGTGCGCGCTTTGGTGGAAAAATTTAACGGTAACGTTGAAATATTATTAACCCACCGCTCCATGGATCCTGCTTCTGCTAAGGGGCCACAAGCTTTAGCCGTAGAAATTAATAAACAATTTGGCCGAGAAGTGGTGAAAACACTGCAAGTGGATGCCGGTGATGCCAGACAAATTTATCAAGCCGCAGAAAAAATAGAACAAACCATGGGGCATGTGGATTTCTTTCTTCATTCAGTTAATTTTATTCACGCTCGGCAATTGTCTCATCCTGAATCATTAATTGATCCGCTTACTAGACCTGATTTTGATCTATCCAATAATATTTCTGCGATCAGTTTAGAGGCTTGGGTGCATGCATTAAATGATCGGAATTTATTAGATCGGCATTCGGGGGTTTACACGCTGAGTTATGAGGGGGGTGAAGGTCCTGTAGATGGGTATGGTCCAGTCGCGCGAGTGAAAGCTTTACTGAAAGATGAGGCTGAATTATTGAATCGAGATGCTCGCGTCAAAGCACCCGTCAATGTGGTATTTCCTGGCGCAACGCCGACCACTGCTTCAAAGGCCATTCCTGATTTTGATGACATGATTGATTTGGAAGCAGCCCGTGCGCCCATGAAAGGTCAAACCTTAACAACAAAAAATACTGCAGATGCCATGATGAATAATTGGCTCACAGGTGCGGGATATACCTTGCAAGATGTTTGGGTGGATCACGGTGCTCATACCACTCGAGTACCGAATCTAGATGGAATTAAAGCAGCGGAAAAACCAAAAGTTTTAGGTGTACACGGACCTGTTTTCGTCGGCGATTATATTCGCGTGGAAGCGAAGGGAGATCACCTGACTTTAGAATTATTGGCACCTCAGGGTGGTATGAAAACTTTTGATCGTGCAGCCATTGAACAATTAGATGCAGCGCTCACGGAAATTGAACGATTAAAAGCCGCGAATCAATTGTCAGGCATCCAGGGCTTGATTGTGAATTTTGCCGGTGCCGGTGCTAATGTGGGTGAATTCCCCGTGATGTTTAGTGAACCAGGTTTAGAAGCGAAAATAGCGAATACGCATAGGATTTTAAGTCGCTTGCAGCAAACCAATATGCCCGTTGTTGCTATTGTGCCTCCGGGTCACGTTTTAGGGGGTTGTTTAGAAGCAACATTAAGTGCGGATTGGGTGATTGCGGCAAAAGACGGCGTCAATATTCAATTCCCAGAAAATCCTAATTTTAGTATTTTCCCTGGTTATCAAGGTTTGGGTCGACTGGTTCGAAAATCTCCTGATGTCGGTGCTGCCTTTACCACCGCAGTAACTGGTGAAGCTTTAACAGCAGACAAAGCCAAAAAAATGGGTGTTGTGGATGAAATTGTAGAGAATCCAGATCAGTTGGAAACTGCTGCGTTAGCCAAGCTCAAAGAGCTGAACAGCGCACCTGCGAAACTGGCCGAATTACGACAAAAATTTGGTGCCGATGGAAGGGCAACTTTAATTCCGGTGGCTAGCTTACTGGATGGTTTTATTGCCAATACTGAAAAATTAAATGGAGATTTAACTGCTAAAAAAACTGCCGAAAAAGATCCCAAAAAACAAAAAACTTTGCAAGCTACTATAGATGCTAACGCCGCCTTTGTCGTAGACGCAAAAGCATTAAAGGCATGTGCTGTAGCAGAAGTGAGCGCAGGCAATTATAAAACAGTATCCGATGCATTGATTGCGCTCACTCAAGATTTGGCTAATCCGCCAGAATGCACTGCAACGAATAAAGCACCGACTATGGCACTGTATGCTTTTTTAGCTTCAGCGCATTTATCCTTAGCAGAAGCCAGTCAATACGAAGCCTTTTATTTTGCTCGTTGTGCTGAATCTCCTTTAGCTGCGGTGCGCATTGCTGGTTTCGTCAATTCAAAAATGGTATTGCCACCGGCTAAAATGCCATTGGATCAAGTACAAAGAAATTGGGCTGTCAGAGCGGGTGAGCCACCGCGATCGGTTGCTGTGTTAGGTACTGGC
>JAHFSE010000177.1:427-3249 GCA_023265895.1 Gammaproteobacteria bacterium | reverse complement strand
AAAACTCAGAAGCAGCGCAATCCAACGCTAACATTACATCGCAGCCTGGCTGATAACCTGCTTTTTCAATTGCGAGCATAATGACTTCTAACGCCGATTCATTTGACGCTAAATTCGGCGCAAAACCACCTTCATCACCCACTGCAGTATTTAATCCTTTTGCTTTTAATACGCTTTTTAACGCATGAAAAATTTCCACACCACAACGTAATCCTTCGGAAAAACGTGTCATGCCGACAGGCTGCACCATAAATTCTTGAATATCGACATTATTATCCGCATGAACACCCCCATTGAGAATGTTCATCATTGGCACTGGCATAGTAAAAGGCCCAGCTTTATCACCATTAAATAATTGTGAAAGATGCTCAAATAAATGCAAGCTTTGCGCTTGCGCAGCAGCTTTTGCCGTAGCTAAAGAGACAGCCAAAATAGCATTCGCGCCTAACTGACCTTTATTATCGGTACCATCTAAATCTAACAATTGCTGATCAATAGCCGCTTGATCTACGGCATCGGCATCCATCAAAACATCACGAATCTGTGTATTAATGTGAGCAACCGCCTTTAACACACCTTTGCCTAAATAACGCTGGGGGTCTTGATCACGCAATTCTAGCGCTTCCCTTGAACCCGTCGAAGCGCCCGACGGCGAACAGGCAGTACCCACACTACCATTGGCTAATATTACATCCGCTTCCACAGTAGGATTGCCACGAGAATCTAAAATTTCTCGCGCACGAATATCAGTAATTTCAGTCATCATAAGAGGCACCTTTACTTGAATAAATGAATCCTTATAAAAATCCCCCTCAATCCCCCTTTGTCAAAGGGGGAAGTCAATTCGCAACCTAGCAATTCCCCCCCTTTAACAAAGGGGGGTTAGGGGGGATTTAATCTATCTCTACTTCCGGCCAGCTTTTTACCAGCTGATCTAATTGCATCAACTGCGTTAAAAAAGGCTCTAAACGATCTAATCGTAATGCACAGGGCCCATCACATTTTGCTCGCTCAGGATCAGGATGAGTTTCCAAAAATAAACCAGCAATACCTTGAGACACGCCTGCTTTAGCCAAATCTAAAACTTGATGACGACGACCATCAGCAGAATCTACACGACCGCCAGGTTTTTGTAGTGCATGGGTCACATCAAAAATCAGTGGATAGCCTGATTGCTTCATGACACCAAAACCCAGCATATCAACAATTAAATTGTTATAGCCAAAACAACTACCGCGTTCGCAAATCATCAATTGATCATTACCTGCTTGCTCGAATTTATTTAGGATATGCGACATTTCTTGCGGCGCTAAAAATTGGGCTTTTTTAATATTGACTGGCTTGCCTGTCTTAGCTAACGCTACCACTAAATCCGTTTGCCGGGATAAAAATGCTGGTAATTGCAGAATATCCACTACTTGCGCAACGGCTGTTGCTTGCACTACCTCATGGACATCGGTTATTACAGGCACCTGAAAGCGCGTTTTGATTTCAGCTAAAATCTGCAAACCTTTTTCCAAACCCAAACCACGAAAAGAATGGATAGATGAACGATTTGCCTTATCAAAAGAGGCTTTGAAAATATAAGGGGCATTTAATTTTTTGCAGATTTGAACAAAATGTTCAGCGACTTGGAATGCTAATGCTTCCGACTCAATCACATTAATACCACCGATAATGACCAGCGGTAAATCATTGCCTATTTTTAGAGAATTTATGAGCAAATGTTTATTCATGCGCTTGCTTGCACTTTCAAAGCGTTACGCACCTGAGCAAAAGCACGCGCTGCTTTAATATAACCGCTGAATAATGGATGCCCTTCTCTTGGCGTTGACGTAAATTCTGGATGAAACTGACAGGCGACAAACCAAGGGTGTTGCGGAATTTCAATCACCTCGACCAAATGCCCCTCTTTAGAACGACCAGAAATTTTTAAACCTGCCTTTTCTAAATCGGATAAATAACTGTTATTCACTTCATACCGATGACGATGACGCTCGGTAATGATTTCTTGATTATATAATTCACAAATTAAAGTATTTTTTTCTAAGATACATTCTTGTCCACCTAGTCGCATGGTGCCGCCCAGATTACCGCCACCCTCACGTTTTTCTATTGAGCCATCACCCGCAATCCATTCCGTAATTAAAGCAATCACAGGATAAGGTGTATTCACCGCAAATTCGGTACTATGCGCCTGAGCTAATCCCACTACGTGACGGGCATATTCCACTAACGCTAATTGCATACCGAGACAAATGCCTAAATAAGGCACGTTATGGGTGCGGGCGTATTCAATGGCCTTAATTTTCCCTTCAATACCCCGATTACCAAAACCACCAGGTACTAAAATCGCATCCATTCCTGCCAACGCAGCGACACCCTGCCCTTCAATTTGTTCTGCATCTATGTAATGAATATTCACTTTGGTGTGAGAATGAATGCCTGCATGGCGCAAAGCTTCATTTAAGGATTTATATGCATCTTCTAACCCAATATATTTACCCACCATTGCAATCTCTACTTGCTCGGTAGCATGACTTTCATTAAAGACAACTTGATTCCATTCGGATAAATCTACCGCTTTCACTTTATTCTGCAGACCTAATTTTTCGACCACAATATGATCTAATCCTTGTCGATGCAGATCACCGGGAATAGCGTAGATACTGGATAAATCCTGGCAAGAAATCACAGCGCGCTCTTCCACGCTGGTAAATAAGGCAATTTTTCGCAAAGACTCCACAGGCACTTCATGGCTAGAGCGACAAATGAGAATATCCGGCTGTAAACCAATCGAGCGCAATTCTTTCACTGAATGC
>JAHFSE010000177.1:0-417 GCA_023265895.1 Gammaproteobacteria bacterium | reverse complement strand
GTCGGTTTGGTTTTGGTTTCGCCTGCGGTTGCAATAAAAGGCACCAAGGTCAGATGCATCAATAAAGTTTTACCAAAGCCCAATTCCGTTCGTAGTTGACGAACTGCTTCTAGAAAAGGTTGAGACTCAATGTCACCCACAGTACCGCCGATTTCAACCAACACCACATCATAATTTTTACCACAATCTAAAATACGCGATTTAATAGCGTCGGTAATATGTGGAATCACCTGGACAGTGCCGCCCAAATATTCACCGCGACGCTCCCGTTGAATCACCTCTTCGTAAATTTGGCCGGTAGTGAAGCTATTTTTCTGCGTCATACGAGCACGCACAAATCGCTCATAGTGTCCTAAATCTAAATCCGTCTCAGCACCATCATCGGTTACAAACACTTCACCGTGCTGATAAGGGCTC
>JAHFSE010000067.1 GCA_023265895.1 Gammaproteobacteria bacterium | reverse complement strand
CGCTTATGTATCCTCTAGTTTTCGCACCGCAACCATTGGCACCATTGCCAATAATGGTGTGGTACTGATCAGTAAATTGGTCACCCTCTGCATCATGTATTTTGGCGCTCGGTTAGTCATTAGCAATCAATTGACCGTAGGTCAGCTCATTGCTTTTAATATGCTAGCCGGTCAAGTAGCGCAACCCGTTATGCGCCTTGCCCAACTATGGACAGATTTCCAACAGGTGGGTATTTCGGTTCAACGACTGGGCGATATTTTAAATGCCCGTACCGAAGTGGCCGACAACAAAAGCCCGCTGCCTGCGCTTTCCGGTCGCATTTCCATCGATGAAGTTGTTTTTCGCTACTTGCCCGACAGCCCAGAAGTTTTAAAGAATGTCAGCCTAGAAATCGCAGCAGGTGAGATTATTGGTATCGTCGGCCGTTCAGGCTCTGGCAAAAGCACATTAACTAAATTAATCCAACGGCTCTATTCACCGGAGCGTGGCCAAGTATTAATAGATGGAATGAATTTGGCGCTGGTAGATACCTCATCATTGCGTCGCCAAATTGGCGTGGTATTGCAGGAAAATGTCTTATTCAATCGCAGTATTCGAGACAATATTGCCCTCGCTGATCCTGGCGCACCACTCTCTGCCATCATTCGAGTGGCGCAACTGGCCGGCGCCCATGAATTTATTCTCGAGCTGCCAGAAGGTTATGACACCATGGTAGGTGAACATGGCTCTACCCTCTCCGGAGGACAACGACAACGCATCGCCATCGCTCGTGCGTTAATGACCAATCCTAAAATTCTCATTTTTGATGAAGCCACCAGCGCATTAGATTATGAATCCGAGCGTATCATTCAAAATAATATGAAGGCCATTTGTGCGGGCCGCACAGTGGTTATTATTGCCCATCGATTGTCTGCTGTGCGCCATGCTCATCGAATTATCGTGATGGATCGTGGACACATTGTAGAAAGCGGTACTCATGCAGAATTGCTGAGCATCGAAAATGGCTATTACCTACATCTGCATCGCTTGCAACAGGATTAAGATCATGAGCCTTCCCCATCGACTCCAAGCCACACTGGATTTACTCAAGCATTATCGAGAAGTCTTTAAACAAGTTTGGAAAATACGTAAAGAATTAGAACCAGAATCACGATTACCCTACGAAGCAGAATTTTTACCCGCTGCACTGTCATTACAAGCAACACCTGTTTCACCGGCACCCCGTGTCGCGATGTTATTAATTATTAGCTTCGCCTCACTGGCAATACTGTGGGCAATCTTTGGGCAAATGGATATTGTCGCTACCGCTCACGGAAAAATCGTACCCAATGATCGCGTTAAAACTATCCAACCCTTGGAGGCGGCCATCGTCAAAGCAATTTATGTTTCTGATGGGCAAATGGTGAAGGCAGGTCAACTGCTGTTAGAAATGGATGCTACGACTATTTCAGCTGACAAAGAACGCACCGTAAATGATTTAACCATCGCTCGCTTGCAAGTAGCACGGGCTAAAGCACTACTAGATGCGTTAGACAACAAACATCCACCCGCGCTTGAACGGATTACTGATATCGATGATCGGCAATTTTCTGATGCACAAAGACTCGTCTTGGGCCAATACGAAGAAGTCAAAACAAAGCTTCAACGGATCGATGCTGAAATTGAACGGCATCAGGCAGAACAACGCTCAGCGTTAACCTTAATTAATACGCTTAAGCGTACGGTACCCATCGCTCAAGAGCGGGAACAAGATTATAAATCTCTGATGGATGGTAGCTTCGTTTCCAAACATGGTTATTTGGAACGAGAACAAACACGCATTGAACAAGAAGGTGGTCTTGCTAATCAAATCAGCAAACTGAAAGAAATTCAGGCCAGTCTGCTAGAAGCGCAAAGACAGCATGCTGAGTTAATTGCTGAAGTACGACGAACAAATTTAGACAGCCTCAATGAGGGTGAGCAAAAAACCAATACGCTGGAACAAGAATTAATTAAAGCCAATACCCATTACCAACTCACAAAAGTTCGAGCACCAGTGAATGGTACCGTGCAACAACTTGCGGTGCATACCGTGGGCGGTGTCGTCACACCCGCACAAGCGCTCATGGTCATAGTGCCACGGGATAATCCATTAGAAGTGGAAGCTTTCATCGCTAATAAAGACATTGGTTTTGTCCATGGCGGACAAACAGCAGAAGTGAAAATTGAAACCTTTCAATATACCAAATATGGCACCATCCACGCTCGAGTGGCCTCTGTTTCCCATGATGCGATTAACGATGAGAAACTCGGATTAATTTATTCCAGCCGCATTAGAATGGCACGCTCTAATATTCAGGTGGACGGTACCTTAGTCAATCTTTCGCCGGGCATGGCAGTGACGGTAGAAATTAAAACCGGCAAACGCCATATTATTGAATTCTTCCTAAGTCCCTTCTTGCAATATACCAAAGAAAGTTTGCGAGAACGTTAATCATAAGCTTTTTTCCACTCAATAATTTTTCTCTGATTTTTATCAAACGCTACGCCCACGGAAATAATTTTTTTATTTAGATAACCAAAACCTTCCGCATAACGATTGTCTTTTATTTGCTTCAGTGCAGCATCTGCTGTGTCGTTAATTTTAAATTCAATGACATAAATAGAAGTTGAACTTTGCAAAATGGCATCTGCTCTACCCATGCTAGTGGCTTTTTCCGGTTCAACCGATACACCAGCCATAGTGCAGACAGCAATGAAAATACTGTGGTAATAGCCTTCATTTTTTTGGTGTAAGTGATAAGGAATTTTTGCCAGCAGCTGATTGATCGCTGTAAAAAAATCTTCTAATTTGTCATGTTTTAATGCAGTGATTAAACGAAATCGCAAACCAGAGCCCTCACCTTCACCCAGTTCACAATAGGCTGTCACTAACATAGCACTAAAGGCTTGGCCTACTTCATAGTTTGGAAAATCCAGTTGATAGGCGTTTAAATCAGCGTCATAGTTTTTAATAGTGAGATAACCTGTTTGAAACAGTAAAGGCACTATTTGTAGTTTCTCAATGTCGTAGGTAGAAAAATCCGTATCAGAAACTGGTTGTTCTAGTTTGTTTAAATCAAAGGCTTCTCGCTGCATGGCTTCCACTAAAAAAGTGGGTGTACCTGTCTCAAACCAATAATTTTCAAAAGACTGTTTATCAAACAAATGCAGTGTAGACCAGGGATTGTAAACTTTAATATTGGCTTTAGTGAGTCGATAACCATTATACCAGGTTTTAATTTTTTCTAGGATTTCTGCTTTAGTTTTGTTTTCTATTTGTGCCAACTGTTCAATCCAAGGATCAAAATAAAACTCCAGCTCTTCCTGAGTATAACCACATAAAGCAGCATAACGCGTATCCATGGTTAAATCAGTGAGATGATTTAAATCACTAAATACCGAGACTTTGGTAAATTTGGAAACCCCAGTGATCAAGACAAAACGCAAATACTCGTCAGCGGATTTTAACACGCCATAAAAACGTTTGAGTAAGCCCTGAATTTTTTTGGCTTCTTCTATGTCATTGAATAAATCAATGAGGGGTTTATCGTATTCGTCGATCAGAACTACGACTTTTTGGTGGGTTTTTTTATATAAACGGATAATTAATTTTTTAAAAAAATCTTCGGGTAGCCCTTCATCAATTTCAAGCGCATAACTCTGAGCAATGTCTTTCAGCGCACTGAGCAGACTCTGCTCTGCCCGATCTAGGTTAGGGTGAGCAGCCCATTTCATATCTAATCGAATCACAGGATAAACAGGCCAAGTATAATCCGTTTTGCTAATTGCTAAGCCTTCAAAGAGTTCTTTTTTGCCAAGAAAAATAGATTCTAAGGTGGTCAGCGTGGTGCTTTTACCAAACCGACGAGGGCGGGAGAGAAAAAATTTGTTGGCTAACTCCCATTCATTAACCAACTGATAAAGATAAGCTGTTTTGTCTACGTACAGACCATTTTGACAAATAATGCTTTCAAATGTTTGAATGCTTAAAGGTAAAGCAAGCAGTTTATTAGATGCATTTGAAGTCATAGAAATATCTCACAAAAATCAATTTCCCACTCATCCACCCAGTTCACAATAGGCTGTCACTAACATAGCACTAAAGGCTTGGCCTACTTCACAGTTCGGAAAATCCAGTTGATAAGCATTTAAATCAGAATCACAGTTATCGAAAAATATTTCTAATTCAAATTGAAAAAAGATAGTATGGCCTAAGTGTGACTTTGTCTACAAAGTCGAGCCAGAACTTATCTATTATATTGGTTAATGGAGGATCTAAAACAACACAAACAGGATCTCGAACAACATAAAGAAGAAAATCAATCTCTACGCAATGTTATCAAACAATTATGGCATACGAATGACCTGCGTGTTAATGAGTTAATACAAAGAGAGAAAGCAGGAGAAGATCTAAGCTATCACTCTTCT
The DNA here is from genome assembly GCA_023265895.1 of Gammaproteobacteria bacterium. GTDB lineage: Bacteria > Pseudomonadota > Gammaproteobacteria > Pseudomonadales > JAHFSE01 > JAHFSE01. Next base: position 8,130 of record JAHFSE010000067.1, on the reverse strand, counting down.
TTTGACCTCTTTTCTTAAGAGATTGAAGGCAGCTTTATTTTTGCAGACTCATTTCGAGATTTGCTTAGGATCCGTAATAAAGCCCATTTTAGTCATACCAGCAGACTGTGCTGCCGCCATCACTTGTGCAATCGGTTCATAGGGCGTTGCACGATCGGCACGCAAATGAATCTCAGGCTGCGGTTGCTGATGTGCTGCTGTTTGAAATTGTTTTGCCCAATCTGTTTTTGATAACACAGCACCATTCCAACTCACCACACCCACTGCATCGACACTCACATCCACATGAACTGGCTTAGTATCGTTCGGTTGATTCACTGCATGGGGTAATTCTAACTTTACCGTATGATTTAATGCAGGCATGGTCACAATAAAAATGATCAACAAAACTAACATCACATCGACTAAAGGCGTCATATTAATTTCGCTCATCACGTCAAAGTCATTCGATGCATCTAGTTTCATCACAAACCTCCGTTGCCTGCATGCATCGTTAAATTTGCAGCTGTAATTCGACTGCCCGTAATTAAATACGCATGCAAATCATGGGCAAAATTATATAATCGCGCTAAAACATTTTTGTTATAACGCACCAGTGCGTTGTAACCCAAAACCGCAGGAATCGCCACAGCCAAACCTAACGCCGTCATGATTAAGGATTCCCCAACAGGCCCTGCAATACGATCTAAACTGGCTTGCCCAGTCATACCAATATTTACCAACGCATGATAAATACCCCACACAGTACCCAATAAACCAACAAACGGTGCCGTGCTGCCAATGGACGCCAATACAGACAAACCACTTTGCAAAGTGCCGTGACTATTTTCCACTGAACGCCGCAAACAAATCGTGATCCATTCACTCATATTCAATGCACCATGTAGATCTTCTTGATTATTCGCATGATGTGCAGCAGCGTTGGCACCCTCTTCTGCAATTGCACGAAATGGATTATCTAAACGAGTACCTCCTAACAAAGAAACACCGTCATGAAATTGTTTGGTATGCCAAAATTCATCCACGCGCGTTGATTGACGATGCAGGCGGAATAATTGCCCAGTTTTTAAAAAAATAACGTACCAAGAAATGATCGACATCAAAAACAGTAAACCTGCAACACTATGGGCAATTCCATCACCTTGTTGCCAAAAATGCGCGATGCCATAAGGATTATTCATATTTCATTGCTCCTCATTTTAAAACTTTACTCATTTAATTTAAATTCAATCGGTACTTCAACCCAAGCGGATACGGGCTGCGTACCTTGACGCGCCGCAACAAATCGCCATTGTTTAACTGCTGAGATAGCAGATTGATCTAGCGCAGGATAACCACTGGATAACAACAAATTAATTTGACCTGCCATGCCTTGAACAGTAACAAACACGCGTAAAACTAATCGCCCGGTTTGTCCTAAGCGTCGCGCACCAACGGGATATTCTGGTGGTGGATTATTTAAATAACTGGCATTCACAAAATCTGGCGGTGTAATTATTTTTTTAGCTCGTTGAGCATTCACGCTTTCATCAGGATTATCCGTTAATTCAAATGTTTTTTGCTCTGCTGTATGGGTTGTTTTTTGTGGTGCAATAGTCGATTCAGATTTTGAAATCTTATCCAACTGTGGCATTTTTACTACGGCTTTATTGACTAAGAATTTTGGATTCGATGGCACGATCTCTGGTACCATCGGTGTTGACTGAACAATGGGTTTGTTAGGTTTTTCTGGTGCAGCTACCACTAATAATTCTGCCTCTAATATCGAAGGCCGCATAGGTAATAAAACAGGTGCAACTTGATTCAACGGATATAACACCATCCACAACAGGACGCCATGCAGCAAAAAAATACCACACAATAAACTCATCCGAATAAGTAAGTGACGATTCAGCTCCAATTAAGTATCCGTCCACTGCCGCAATAAATTATGGTAACACGCCGTTAATCGCACAATAGGGCTGGCATCGTCTTTCGTCATTTGCTGTTGGCGTCATTGCATCATTGCCATATCCATTTCAAATAATAGCAGCAGTAAAAAAAATGGGTCAGCGCTGTTAGGCACTGACCCATTTTTTTAGATCCGAAAGATGGCGCGCCCGGACCGATTCGAACGGCCGACCGCCTGGTTCGTAGCCAGGTACTCTATCCAACTGAGCTACGGGCGCGTTAAGGAAATACCCTGGCGGAGAGGGAGGGATTCGAACCCTCGATGGGAGTTAAAGCCCATACTCCCTTAGCAGGGGAGCGCCTTCGGCCTCTCGGCCACCTCTCCAGGGGCGTGCATAATACCATGTTCTCGGAGAATTCAAACCAGTAATTTCCAAGAATACTGAGACAATGAAATAGGCTGATTTAAGCGTGGAAATAACATTCTAACGAGCATAAAAAATAGCGGATATCGGTCTAAAAAAACAAAACAGGCGGCACAAAGTCCACCTGTTTTACAGCAAAATAAAAAGCAGTTATTTTAACTTTATGCTTCATTTTCATCTTGATAAAAATGCTGCTGATGATTCCCCTCATCGTGAGAATCATGACCACCCTTCTTCTCTTTTTGAATGCGCAAATAAATCTCTTCTCGATGCACGGCAACGTGCTTTGGCGCATTTACACCGATACGAACCTGATTACCTTTGACGCCCAACACAGTGACCGTCACTTCATCACCAACCATCAAGGTTTCACCGACTCTCCGAGTCAAAATCAACATGACCCCTCTCCTTTAAATTAAACTTTATCCAACCATTGAAACAGGGCGCCCTGGTCTTCAGTATTGTCTAGACTGATAAAAAAGTAAGCAACTACAGAGGCTTTTTTTCGTAACTGAAACACCCATCAAATAATGGCCATAAGATGCCCAATAGCCGCCAACAAATTGCTCACTTTCTAGCAAAATGAGACAAAAAATCGTTCAACACTAGGCTTTATCCAAGTCAAATGCTGCATGCAAACTGCGAACTGCCAATTCGAGGTAACGCTCATCGATAATGACAGATATTTTAATCTCAGATGTAGAAATCATTTGTATATTAATGTTGTCCTTCGCTAGGGCTTCAAACATTCGACTGGCAACGCCCGCGTGAGATCGCATCCCCACACCAACCAGAGAAACTTTGGCAATGTGATCATCCCCTAAAACTTCTCGAGCACCCACATCTTTTGCAACCTGTTCAAGAATGTTGAGGGCTTTATTAAACTCATTACGATGTACTGTAAAAGTAAAATCAGTGGTTTTATCCAACCCCACATTTTGAACAATCACGTCTACTTCTACGTTAGCTTCACCGATTGGCCCCAAAATTCGGTAAGCGGCACCCGGCACATCCGGTACGCCACGCACCACTAACTTCGCTTCTTCTCGATTGAATGCAATTCCAGAAATAACAGGCTTTTCCATAACATCACCCTGATCTAATGTAATTAAAGTGCCCGGCCCTTCGGTAAAACTAGACAGCACTCTCAATGGAACACCGTATTTCCCAGCAAACTCTACCGAGCGAATTTGTAAAACTTTTGAGCCCAAACTCGCCATTTCTAACATTTCTTCAAAGGTAATGGTCGACAGGCGACGAGCACTACTGACCACTCGAGGATCCGTTGTATAGACACCATCCACATCGGTATAAATCTGACATTCATCGGCTTTTAATGCAGCCGCCAAGGCAACACCGGTGGTATCAGAACCACCGCGACCCAAAGTAGTAATACGACCTTGGTCATCCACACCTTGAAAACCAGCAACCACAGCAACTTTGCCTGCTGCTAAAGTTTGCCGCAAACCCACTACTTCAATATTTTCAATACGCGCCTTAGTGAAAGCGCTATCGGTTAATATTTTCACCTGACTGCCAGTAAAGGATTGTGCAGGACAATGAATTTTTTCTAATGCGATGGCCAATAATGCAATGGTAACTTGCTCTCCAGTGCTGACTAATACATCTAACTCAGCCGGCAAAGCTTGATCGTCAATTGCCTTGGCTAATGCCAATAATCGATTGGTTTCACCAGACATGGCTGATACCACCACCACCACATCGTGACCTTGATCACGAGTGGCTTTGATTTTATCAGCGACTGCTTGAATACGCTCGACAGTGCCAACGGAAGTTCCACCATATTTTTGTACGATTAACGCCACGTCATGCCTGCCTTAAATCAAAATGAGTTCTCTTAAAATAGATGCTAAAAAATACCAGGATGCTGAATTCGAGCGCGATCATTATTCTGCTTTTAATTCAGCTGTCAACCTAATCACCCTACCTCAATGAGTAGAGCTAGACCATCCAATCAATAAATTTTCTAATAATAAAGTCTCGTTTAATGCCTGTTGCTTCTGCTGCTGTTGCCGAATTTTCGATACATCATCCAAAAAAATGATGATTTGATGCATCGTTACTTTCGCTAACCAAGGCCGCCATAAGGACGCAAGATGAGGGCAAGACAAACAGGAAACATCTAGACCTTCTAATAGCTTCAACCAATCTTGCATCCATCGCATTAACCAAGCGGTGATCAAGGTGAACGAAAAATCGCTTTTTTGCCAACGCACAACACAAGGTAAAGGCATACATTTTTTTTGCTGTAACGCGATGAGATCCTGAGCAAAACCGCGCGTCGCTTCCAATAGCGGCAACACATCCTGTTGCGTCCACTGCAAAGCAATTAAAGGAACGCTGCCAGCCAAACCCCACACAGCCAATTGCTGTTCTGGTGTCAGTGATATTTGGCACTCACTCCATTGACGCTGCAACCAAGCAAATCCAATGGCTTCCGTCGGCGCCGCTAATCTCACACATTGACAGCGGCTACGGATCGTCACCGGCAGCAAACTCAATTGATGTGTCACTAATAAAAATACGGTGGCTGCACCCGGCTCCTCCAAACTTTTCAATAAGGCATTTGCCGCCGCTTCATTCATCGCTTCTGCTGGCTGAATAACAACAACACGACGACCAGATAACATCGCTGTTTTGCTAAGATCGCTCGTTAACTGACGAATTTGATCAATCTTAATAACCTTAGACTGATCTTGCGGCTCAAGCAGATGATAATCTGGATGGGTATTAGCCTGCATCAGGCGACAATTTTGACACGCCCCACAAGCAGTTTCTAATAATTCCGCTGGCACTCGCTCACATAACAAGTAACGCGCATAGACGCTCGCCAGGTGATATTTACCTATGCCTGCTGGGCCGGTAAAAATGAAAGCATGAGATAAACGCTGCGTACGTTCAACATGCACTAATGAACGCCAAATCGTTTGCTGCCAAGGTAAAGGCTGAAGCGCTGCCAACAACATTATTTCATCTCTCTCAGTTACTATTTTTTTCAGCAACTGTCACCGTTGCTTCAGCCACTAAGACGCCCTCAACAGAAGCCTTACAAACAAACTTTCGAATAAATTGGCGATGGGCTAATAAAACTACTTCCATGTCTAATCGATCCCCCGGAATCACTGGCTGACGGAAACGCACTTCATCCGCACCAGTAATATAACTGAGATAACCTTTCGACTGACAACGCCCTTCCGTATTTAAGCTCAATACACCACACAACTGTGTCATAGCTTCTAAAATTAAAACCCCTGGCATAATCGGATTTTCGGGGAAATGTCCGGCAAAAAAAGGTTCATTGACCGTGACATTTTTATAACCCATGGCTCGATTAGATTCTAAATGCGTCACACGATCGACCAATAACATGGGGAATCGATGCAAAAGTAATGATTGAATTTCACAAATCGTCATCATGAACAATATCCCAGAAAAAAGAGCGGCCGAGTATAGGCGATAACAACAGAGTTCTAAAGCCAAACAGATACCTTGTTGCGAATCTGGTATATACTTCGCGACCCATAGATTTCACGTTACTGAATAGGACTCACCATGCGTCTGATCGCTCTTTTATTTTTAATCAGTGGATTATGCTTACTCAACGGTTGCGCCCATAAACCAGAAGACAAACGACTGACAGAACAGCAATATTATGAAACTGCACAAAAAGCGATGCGCAATGATAATTATCTGGTTGTGATTGAACAGTTAGAACAACTGCAATCACGATTTCCCTTTGGCCGTTATGCCAACCAAGTGGATTTAGATTTAATTTATGCCTATTACAGAAATCTCGATTTTGCTGCAGCACAAGATCAAGCGGAACGTTTTATTCGTTTGCACCCAGATCATAACAATGTTGATTATGCTTACTATTTGCGTGGCCTTGCACATTTGACCGCCAATCATGGGATATTTGATCGCTTTCTACCCACTCATCCTTCAGAGCGAGATTTAACTGAGGCCAAACAAGCCTTCGCTGATTTTAATTATTTAGTCAGCCATTATCCTAACAGTCTCTATGCAGAAGACGCCCATCAACGGATGATTTATCTCCGCAACCTCATGGCGGAACATGAGCTTCAAGTAGCCCGTTATTATTTACATCGACACGCCTATTTATCAGCAGAAAATCGCGCTCAATATGTGGTTGAAAATTATCAAGGTGCGCCGGTTATTCCCGATGCGCTGGCGATGATGGTGGAAGCCTATCGCGCTCTGCACATAGATGATCTCGCACAACAGACCGAACAATGGTTGAAAGAATCCTTTCCAAACTATGCAGGGCTTGATCAACAAGGACATCTCAAGAAGTTTATGGCTAATAACGAACGCTCTTGGCTCAACATTATTTCCTTTGGATTACTCAGCAATCCAAATCACTGACGCCATCCGGCCAGTGGTTTGAGCCCGACGGTAGGAATAAAATAATTGTCCTTGGTTATGGGAACAATAAATGCCGCCATAACAAGCGGCAATACCGAGACGCGCCAAACGCAATCGCGCTAAACGATAAATATCTCCAAACCAACGATCTTCAAAAATAGACGCTTCAAAGGCTTGCTCAGCCTGTGGATCTTGCTCGATAAATGCGGCTCGAACCTCCTCGCCAACTAAAAAACCATCTAGCCCAATCGCTGGACCAAACCAAGTAATTAATTGCTCAGCGGGCACGCCTAAGGCGGCTACCGTATTTTCTAAAATACCCGCTAACAATCCCCGCCAACCGGCGTGCGCCAACGCAACTTTTTGTCCATCCATCGTGGTAAAAAATACCGGCAAACAATCGGCCGTCATCACCGCACAAGCCAAACCCGGTTGATCCGTCCAAAGCGCATCGGCTACCGGCGGTTGTCGCCATAATTCAGCTCGTACAACTTCCGTAGTGTGCTGTTGATCTAACCAACAAATGGGTTGAGTGAGTTGTAATTGCTCCGTCAGCTGTTGACGATTCTGTAAGACTTTCTGCGGATCATCGCCCACATGCAATGCCATGTTAGCGTAAGCAAACGCACCTTCACTGACACCCGTTTGTCGTGTAGTGACGCAGGTGCGCACACACGCAGGCGCCGGCCAATCTGCTTGAATTAAGGTAATTTCTGTCGATCTCATGCTTAAGTACCTCGCAATACCGTGAGTAACTGTTCCATATCTTTAGGTAAGGGGCTATGCCATTCCAAATACTGCTGTTCGAGCGGATGCTGCAAACCCAAGCGCGTCGCATGCAACGCTTGACGGGGAAACAGACGCACATATTCCCGTTGCTGCTGCGTTAAACCCTTTCCATATTGCAGCCGTCCCGCATATAACGAATCACCTACTAACGGATGATGAATATGGGCGCAATGCACACGAATTTGATGGGTACGCCCGGTTTCTAAACGAACGGATAATCGGGTATGCCCGGTTAAACGTTCTTTAATCCGATAATGGGTGACAGCCGGTTTGCCAGAATCAATGACTGCCATTTTTAAGCGTTGATGAGGATGCCGACCCATAGGTGCTTCAATTCGTCCACCGCCGGTAAATTCACCTATGGCAATCGCATCATATTCACGATAAACCGTTTTATCCTGTAATTGTTTCACTAATGAATGATGAGCAATCAATGTTTTTGCCACCACTAATAATCCAGAGGTTTCTTTATCAATTCGATGAATGATGCCCGCTCTCGGCAACGCACTCAACTCAGGGTAGCGATATAACAAACCATTGACTAGGGTGTCTTGGTAATGTCCTACCGCAGGATGCACCACTAACCCCACCGGCTTATCAACAATTAATAGCGCTTCAT